>JALOPO010000397.1 GCA_025453855.1 Gemmatimonadaceae bacterium | reverse complement strand
GTCTACACGGTGGATGGAGGGTACACGGCATGAGCGCGACGACGCACGACACGCCGGCGGACGCACCGCGCGCGCGGGTGACGGCACCCGGCGAGGCGCACGCGCCGCGCGACACGCACGACGAAGGGGCCGAGGTGGCGCGCATCGTCCACGCACTGCGCGCGATCGTCGACTCCGACGAGGCGCGGGCGGCGGAGCGCACCGTCCTCGCACACGGCTTCCGCGCGGCGCTCCCCGCGCTGCAGGCGCTGCGCGAGCGCGTGCGCGCCGAGGGCGCCTTCGCGCCGCACCTCCCGCGCGAGATGGGCGGCGCCGGGCTCCCGCTCGTCGCCTTCGCTCGCGTGAGCGAGGTGCTCGGCCGCGTGCCGTTCGGCCACTGGCTCGCCAACTGCCAGGCGCCGGACATCGGCAACATGGAGCTGTTGCACACACACGCGTCGCCCGCGCTGCAGGCGCGCTGGCTCGCACCGCTCGCGCGCGGCGAGCTGCGGAGCTGCTTCGCGATGACGGAGCCCGAGCACGCCGGCGCCAATCCGGTCTGGCTGTCGACGCGCGCGGTGCGCGACGGCGACGACTACGTCCTCGACGGGCACAAGTGGTTCACCACCGCCGCCGACGGCGCCGCCTTCACGGTGGTGATGGCGGTCACCGATCCCGATGCCGCGCCGCACGCGCGGGCGAGCATGCTCCTCGTCCCGATGGACGCGCCCGGCGTGCAGCTGGTGCGCAACATCCGCGTGATGGGCGAGCCGGGCGACGACTGGGCGAGCCATGCCGAGTTGCGCTTCACCGGGGTGCGCGTGCCGGTGACGAGCCGGATCGGCGACGAGGGCGCGGGCTTCGCGCTCGCGCAGGCGCGACTCGGACCAGGGCGCGTGCACCACTGCATGCGCTGGATCGGGATCTGCGAGCGCGCCTTCGACCTGATGTGCGAACGGGCCGTCACGCGCGAGCTCGCGCCCGGCGAGCCGCTCGGCCGCAAGGAGGCGATCCAGCACATGGTGGCGCGCTCGCGCGCCGAGATCGACGCCGCGCGGCTCCTCGTGCTCGACGCGGCGGCGCGCCTCGAGCGCGATGGCGCGGCCGGCGCGCGCGATGCGATCGCGAGCATCAAGTTCCACGTCGCGGGCGTGCTGCAGGCGGTGCTCGACCGCGCGATCCAGGTGCACGGTGCCTACGGCCTCACCGATGCCACGCCGCTCGCCTTCTGGTGGGCGCACGAACGTGGCGCGCGCATCTACGACGGTCCCGACGAGGTGCACCTCTCGTCGCTCGGGCGCTCGCTGCTCAAGCGCGCGGCGTCGCGGCACGGGGTGCCGTGGCGGTGAGCGACGCGCGCGATCCTGCCGACCCGCACGCGATCGCCGCGTGGGCCGAGCAGGCCGCCCCGGCGCTCGAGCTCCGCGTCGACGCACCACCCGTCGCGACGCGCATCGGCGGCGGCTTCTCGAACCTCACCTTCCGCCTCGACTGGACGACGCGTGACGGCGCCCCGCGCCGCGCCGTGCTCCGGCGCCCGCCGCCCGACGTGGTGCCGCAGGGGGGCGCGCACGACATGCTGCGCGAGTGGCGCGTGCTGCGCGCGGTGCACGGGAGCGCGGTCCCGGTGCCGACGCCACTCGCCGCGTGCGAGGACGCGGCGGTGCTCGGCGCGCCGTTCTACCTGATGGCGCACGTGGACGGCACCATCGTCCGCACGCTCGACGATGCGCCGCTCCTGCGCGACGCGGGCGCGATGCGCCGCTTCGCCGAGGCGACGGTGGACGGACTGGCGGCGCTGCATGCGCTGCCCGTGGCGGCGATGCCTGGATTCGATCAGGCCCGTGCAGCCACGTACGGCGCGCGGCAGGTCGAGACGTGGGCGCGCCGGTGGACGGCGGCGCGGACGAGCGGCATCCCCGACGAGCCGGCGCGCGGCGTCTTCGCCTGGCTCGCGTCGCGCGCGACGCCGTGCGCGGCGCCGGCGCTCCTGCACAACGACTGGAAGTTCGACAACCTGCTGGTGCATGCCGACGCGCCGTGGCAGCTGCACGCGGTGCTCGACTGGGAGATGGCGACCACCGGCGATCCGGCCTACGACCTTGGCACGACGCTTGGCTACTGGATGCAGCCCGACGATCCCGCGCCGCTGGTCCGCCTCGCGCTCGGCATCACCACCGCCGAGGGGTGCCTCGCGCGCGAGGAGGTCGTGGCGCGTTACGAGGCGGCGCGTGGTGAGCGCATCGCCGACCCCGTCGCCTGCTGGGCCTTCGGCCTCGCCAAGGTGGCGGTGATCGCGCTCCAGCTCCACGCCCGCCACGTCGCCGGCCGCGTCCGCGACGACCGCTACGCCCCGCTCGGTCAGGTCGCGGTGCTCCTCATGCAGACCGCCGACTCCGCGATCCGTCGCGATTCGCTGCGCGCGAACTGATCGCCCTCGGCCCCTTTCTGCGTGGGCGCGAGCAGCCGTGGGCATGAAGTGGGCGCGAAGAGCCTTGGACACGGCCGTTGCGCACGGCAACGGCACACTGCCACGGCCAACTGCCACGGCCAACTGCAACTGCTGGTGGAACTGCAGGGACTGCAGGAAAGTGCAGGGACGGCAGGACTGACTGGTTGCGTGTCACGTCAGGGAGTGCGGTGCGCTGACGCGCTGCGTGCTGATGCATGCCGCAGTCGCGACCGTGGTGAACGCGACGCGCAGCCTCGATCCTGCAGGGCCTGTGGTGATGCGGGACGCCACACTAGCACGGACCAGCAGTGCTGCCGTCCCCTGCGGTGCCCTGCCCTTCCCTGCCGTTCCACCAGCGGTTCACGCGCACGACACCGGAACGTGCGACCTCGCTGTCCCTCGCTGTCCCTCGCGGTCCCTGCAGTACCTGGCGGTTCAGGAGCTCGCCTGAAC
>JALOPO010000028.1 GCA_025453855.1 Gemmatimonadaceae bacterium | reverse complement strand
GCGTGATCGCCCGCTCGCGACCTACGAGGAGGATCTCGACGTGACCACCGCCACCGCGGCCGGCACGTCGATCGCGGCCGAGGGGCTGGCCACGTGGCGTGAGGCGTCGTTGCGCGGTCGTGCGAGCGGGCGGCCGTCGCTGGAGACGCACGGCGTGGTGCTCGGCTGGACCGCGCGTCGCGACACGACGCAGCCGGTGCCACCGGCGTGGTACGAGATCGCCGTGTCGCGCGACAGGGGCGCGCTCCGCGACGCCGGCGGGCTGACCTTCGAGTTCGCCAATCTCGCCCTCACGCCGAGCGAGCTGGCCCCTGCGGACACGCTCGCCCCGCGTGCGGTCGGCGACTCGGCGGCGCCGGTGACGCCCGTCTCGCGTCGTGCCCGTCGCCCCGCCGCACGCGGCCCCGACACCAGCGCCGACACGCTCCCCCCGCGCGTGACCGTCGCGCTGCGGCTGGCCGACGGGCGCGAGGCGCAGCTCGCGCTCGACGAGGGGGCGGTGGTGCGCCGGCCGCTCACGATCTCGCTCTACAAGTGGAAGTGGGTCGAGAAGCGCGCGGTCGGGGACGGGCGCGCGCACGAGCACGTCCTGCAACGCGCCGAGTTCCCGCTCGAACGCTTCGCGCAGGCGCTGCCGGGCTTCGATCCCGCACAGGTCGTGGCGATCCGGTTCCGCTTCGACCGTCGGCACGCGGGGACGATCTTCGTCGACAACGTGGGGGTGGTGGCGCGCTGAGCGCGCCGCCCCGCCGCGAAGCCCGCGGCGCCGGGAGGCACGGGCGTCGTCGCCGTGATCCCGGTGCCGTCGCGTCGGGGGCGCGTCAGTCGAGCGTGATCGTGACGTGCCCGGCGCCGCTCTCGACGAGCAGGCCGCGGTCGTGCGCGTCGTCCTGCGCGAAGAGCTCCACGCGGCGCACGTCGCGCACCACGTGCGTCAGGTGCGCACCGTCGGCACCGCCCAGCATGATGCTCAAGGCACGATCGTGCCCGTCGAAGGTCGCGCCGCGGAAGTGCTGGCCACGCGCCCACGCCACGGTCCGGTCGCTCTCGCGCGACCCGGTGGCGAGGTGGGCGATGCGACCGATGTTGCGTCGCGTGAACAGCGCCACGGCCGCCTCGAACTCGTCGTCGTGCGTGGTCGATGTCCCGCCGGCCATCTGCAGCTCCCAGCGCAGCCGGTCGGCGACGCCGGGCGTCGGCGCGACGAGCACGTGCCGCGCGGAGCGGCGCAGCACGTCGGTGGCCACGCTTCCCAGCACGAGTCGTTCGAGCCAGCCGGGGCCATGCGTGCCGGTGGCGATGCACTCCGCGCCGAGTTCCGACGCGACCGCCTCGACTTCATCGACGACCACACCGGTCCGCGTCCGTGTCTCGATCGTCACCGACGACGGCGCGACCGGACGCAGGAGCTCGCGCAGCCGCGCGAAGCGCGCGGCGATCCACGTCTCGGGGGCCTCGTCGAGGCCCAGCCCTTCGGCGTACGGTGCCCGCACGTGCACGAGCACGACGCGTGCACCCTCGGCGGCCTCCGTGTCGAGGAGGGCAACCGCCGTGCGCGCCGCCTGCACGCTCGCCGCGCTGAAGTCGGTGGCGGCGACGATCGTGCGGAGGGGACGGTCGATGGCCTGCGACACGGCCAGCACCGGCACGTGTCCGTGCTTCACGAGCTGCTCGGCCACGTCCTCCGACGCGAGTCGGTCGAGTGCGCTGCGCGGGCCGTGTCCGACGACGACGAGTCGCGCCTCGAGCGCGCTCGCGCGGGCGGCCAGGGCACGGCCGCGTGGCCCGTCGACGACGTCGAGCGTCCAGCGATCCCGCGGACCGAGGACGGGCTCGAGTGCCTCGACCGCCTCGCGCGTCAGCTCGGCGCGGCGCTCGGCGAGGATCGCCGGCGAGAGCGCGACGATGTCGTCGCCGAGGCCGTAGACCGGGTAGGGCTCGAGTACGCTCGTGACGACGAGCGGCGCACCGAGGCGGGTCGCGACGCGCCGCGCCGTCGCGGCGGTGGCGGTGCCGCCGGCGCGGCCGTCGGAGGCGAGGAGCACGCAGCGATGGGGCGGATGCGCGGCGAACGTGCCCGGATCGCTCGCCCGATGAGCGGATGAGACGGCCATGATCCCTCCTCGCGCGCCGCGCCCTGGCGCTGCCGGGAGGCAACCCGCGCGCGGCATGACACCTCCAAGATCGGGACGCGCGCGCTGCCGTCAATCGCGGGGACGCCGACGCGAGGCGCACTGCGCGTCGGCGAAAGCCTCACGACGGCGTGACCATTCCGTGACTGCACGCGGCACACGGTGTCGTGCATCGTTCGCCGCATGCGCATTCCGGAGGCACTGGTCGACCGCGTCACCGCGTGGGACGAACCGGCACGCGATGCCCGTGGCACGCCCGGCGCGGTCTTCGAGGTGCGCGGCCTCGGCAAGACCTACCACATGGGCGATGTCGACGTCGTCGCGCTGCGCGATGTCGACCTCGACGTGCATGCGGGGGAGCTGCTCGTGCTCCTGGGCGCCTCGGGCAGCGGCAAGAGCACGCTCCTCAACATCCTTGGCGGGCTCGACGTGCCGACGGTCGGCACCGTGCGCTTCACGCCCGTCCAGGGCGCGTCGCGCGACCTCACGCGCGCCGACGCCGATGCGCTGACCCGCTTCCGGCGTGAGCACGTGGGCTTCGTCTTCCAGTTCTACAACCTCATCCCCGCGCTCACCGCGCGCGAGAACGTGGCCCTCGTCACCGACATCGCGCGCGCCCCCATGCCGGCGGAGGAGGCGCTCCGCCTGGTGGGCCTGGGCGAGCGCCTCGACCACTTTCCCGCGCAGCTCTCCGGCGGCGAGCAGCAGCGCGTCGCCATCGCGCGCGCCATCGCCAAGCGCCCCGACGTCCTCCTCTGCGACGAGCCCACGGGCGCGCTCGATGCCGAGACCGGGCGCCTCGTGCTCGGCGTGATCGACCAGGTCAATCGCGAGCTCGGGACCGCCACCATCGTCATCACGCACAATGCGCCGATCGCCGCCATGGCCGATCGCGTCCTGCGCATGACGAGTGGCCGGATCAGCGAGGCGTCACGCAACACGACGCGCGTGTCGCCCTCGGAGCTCACGTGGTGATCGCCGCGCTGCACCGCAAGCTGCTGCGTGATCTCTGGCGCCTGCGTGGCCAGGTCGTCTCGACGGCGGCGGTGGTGGCCTGCGGCGTGATGCTCGTGGTGGCGATGTACGGGACGCGCCGGTCGTTGCAGCACGCGCGCGACGACTACTACACGCGCGCGCGCTTCGGCCATGTCTTCGCGGGCGCGACACGCGTCCCGCTCCCGGTGGCGACCCGTCTGGCGGCGATCCCTGGCGTCACGGTCGTCGATCCGCGCGTGACCGGCTTCGCGTCGCTCGACGTGCCCGGCCTCGACCTGCCGGCGGGCGGGCGCGTCGTCTCGCTTCCCGACGATGCGGGCGCCGGGCTCGATCGCCTCCACCTGGTGAGCGGTCGCCGCGCGCGCCCGCATGCCGTCGACGAGGCGGTGGTCAGCGCCGGCTTCGCGCGCGCCAATGCCCTGGGCGTGGGCGACTCCATCGGGGCGGTGCTCGAGGGGCGCTGGCGGCGCGTGCAGGTGGTGGGGATCGCCATCGCGCCGCGCTTCATCTGGGAGTTGAGCGCCGCCCCCGGCTACACCGCCGACGAGCGCGCCTTCGGCGTGCTCTGGCTCGCCCGTGACGCGGCCGAGTCGGCGCTCGGCCTCCGCGGCGCCTTCAACGACATCATGCTCGGGCTCGCGCCGGGCGTCGATCCGGCGCCCGTGATCGCCGCCGTGGATTCCATCCTCGCACCCTATGGCGGCACGGGCGCGGTGGCGCGCGAGCGGCAGCCCTCGCATGCGATCCTCGAAGGCGAGTTCCGGCAGCTCCGCGTCTTCGGGCTCATGCTCCCGCTGATCTTCCTCGCCGTCGCCGCCTTCCTGCTCAACGTGGTGCTCGGTCGCCTCGTCGCGACGCAGCGCATCGAGATCGCCGCACTCAAGGCCTTCGGCTACACCGATCGCGAAGTCGCCGGGCACTTCCTGGCTTTCGCGGGCGCCGTGGTGCTCGTCGGCTCGATCGCGGGCGTCGCGCTCGGTGTCTGGCTGGGCGGCCTTTATACCGGGCTCTACGCGAACGTCCTCCGCTTTCCCGCGATCGCGTTCGCGCTCGATCCCGTGTCGGCGCTCGGCGCGATCGTGGCGAGTGGAGCCGCCGCCCTCGCCGGCGCGTGGGTGGCCGTGCGTGGCGCGGCGTCGCTCGCGCCGGCCGAGGCGCTCCGCGGCGAATCGCCCGAGCGCTATCGCCCCCTGCTGCTCGAGCGCCTTGGCGTCGTGCGCGCCCTGCCGTCCGCGCTGCGCATGGTGCTGCGCCACGTGGAGCACCGGCCGGCCCGCGCCGCCTCGACGAGCATCGGCGTCGCGATGGCGCTCGCGCTGCTCAGCGGCACGCTCGCCCTCTTCGCCGCCGCCTTCCACATGGCCGACGTGCAGTTCCGCGTCGCGCAGCGCGAGGACGTGGCGGTGAGCTTCGATCGGCCGCGCCCGCCGGACGCCGCGCGCGAGCTGACGCGCCTGCCCGGTGTGCTGGTCACCGAGTCGTTCCGTATCGTGCCCGTGCGTGTGCGGCGCGGGACGGTGGTCCGGACGACCGCCATCACCGGGATGCCGCCCGGTGGTGCACTGCACCGCCTCGTCGACCAGGAGGGGCGCGTGCATGCCGTTCCGCCGTCGGGCGCGGTGGTCGGTGCCGCCTTCGCCGCCCGACTCGGCGTGCACGTGGGCGACTCGCTCCGGATCGAGCTGCTCGAGCGCGGCGGGGAGCCGCGCGCGGTGCCGGTCGTGGCGCTCCTCGACGAGCTGTTCGGCCGGAACATCTACATGGCCGCCGACGCGCTCGACCGGCTGGTCGGCGATGGCGGGCGTGTCTCCGGGGCCTGGCTGCGCATCGATCCGCAGCGCGAGCCGACGCTCCTGGCCGGCCTCAAGCGGGTACCGGCGGTCACCGGCGCGTCGTCGCGCCACGCACTGGTGGCGGCATGGGATCGCCAGATGCTCGAAGGGCTCCGCGTGTCGGGGACGCTCGTCGTCGTCTGCGCGGTCGTGATCGCGCTCGGCGCCGTCTACAACGGGGCGCGCATCGCGCTCTCGGAGCGCGCGCGCGAACTCGCCAGCCTGCGCGTGCTCGGCTTCACGCGGCGCGAGGTGGCGCTCCTCCTGCTCGGCGAGCAGGGGGCGCTGGTCGCGGTGGCGCTGCCGATCGGGCTGGTCGGCGGGGCGGGACTCACCACCCTGCTCACGCGCGCCTTCCAGTCCGAAGACCAGCGCTTTCCCGTGCTCATCTCGCCGATGCTGAACGCGGGGGCAGCGCTGGTGGTCGTGGCCGCGGCGGTGCTGGCCGCAGCGCTCATGCGACGACGGCTCGACCGGCTTGATCTGGTGGCCGTCCTCAAGACACGCGAGTGAGGCCCGGAGACGTGGCGACGTGAGGTGGAGACCATCACGACGGCAGCTCGCGTGGGCGGGCGTCGGGCTGGGCGCCCTCGCGATCGGCGTGGCGCTGCTCCGTCCGTCGCCGCTCGCGGTGGAGACGGCGCCCGCACGCCGCGGTGCGCTGCGCGTCACCATCGACGGCGAGGGGCGCTCGCGTGTGCGCGACCGCTACGTGGTGACGGCGCCCGTGGCGGGACGGTTGGTGCGGCTCGCGCTCGCCGCCGGCGACTCGGTGCGCGCTGGTGACGTGGTCGCGCGGCTCGACCCGGCGCCGCTCGACGCCGCCACGCTGCGCGAGGCGCAGGCGCGTGTCGCCGCCGCACGCGCGGTGGTGGCCGAGGCACTCACGCGCGTGCGTGCGTCCGAGGAGGCGCTCGCGCAGGCGCGACGTGACGCGGCGCGGCAGCGCGAGCTCGCGGCGGCGGGTGCGGTGGCGTCGCGCGTGGAGGAGGAGAGTGCGCTCGCCGAGCATGCGCGACGCGAGGAACTCGCGGCGGCGCGCGCGCGCGTGCGTGCGGCGGAGGCCGATGTCGAACGCGCCGCGGCGGCGCTGCTGCACCTGTCGGGGCGCGATGCCGCGATCGCCGTGCGCGCCCCGGCCGCGGGGCGCGTGCTGCGGGTCGCCGATCCGAGCGAGCGCATCGTGGCGCCCGGCGCGACGCTCGTCGAGATCGGCGATCCGCGGCGACTCGAAGTGGTGGTCGACCTCCTCTCGAGCGACGCGGCCCGGGTGCGCGCCGGCATGGTCGCACTCCTCGAGGGCTGGGGCGACGCCGAGCCCGTGACGGCGCGGGTGCGTCTCGTGGAACCCAGCGCGCGCACCAAGGTGTCGGCGCTCGGTGTCGAGGAGCAGCGTGTCGACGTCGTGCTCGCGGTCGAGGCGCCGCCGCCCACGCTCGGGGACGGCTACCGGGTCGACGTGCGCATCGTCACATGGGAGGGACGCGACGTGCTCGGCGTCCCCACGAGCGCGCTCGTGCGCGACGACGCGGGCGCGTGGGGCGCCTTCGTCGTGCGGGGCGGGCGTGCCGAGCTGCGTCCGCTTCGGCTGGGGCAGATGGGCACCGCCACGGCGCAGGTGCTGGAGGGGCTCGCCGAGGGCGAGCCCGTGGTGCTCTTTCCGTCGGACAAGGTGCTGCCGGGTGCGCGCGTGAAGGCCCGTGGGTGACGCGCAGCGCACGGCGACGTCCGGCCCGCGCGCCGCGCGCGCGTGCCGCCTCACCGCGCCGGGAGAATCACCGCCGGCGGCCGGACGAGCACCTGGACGAGATCGCAGGGGAGTTCGAGGCGCGCGAGCGCCGCGGCGACACGGCGCCGCGCCGTGGTGTCGGTCACGCCGAACACGAGGCGATTCTCGCGTTCGTCGATGTCGAACATCGTGACCGCCGACGCCCCACCGGTGCTGCCGCCGAGGGTCCACGCGTCGTTGGCGAACAGCCACCGCGACCAGTCGTACAGCTGCACGAAGCTCCAGCGTGCCGGGCGGGGGCGTGCCCGTGCCATGTCGACGCCGGAGAACTGGTTGGCGAGCGCGCGGCGTGCATCGGCGGCGCGCGCGGTGTCGGTCATCAGGAGCACCACCGCCCCCGACGGCTGCTCGAGATAGACGCCCGCGATACCGCCCGGTACCGTGCGGACAAGCTGCGCGAAGGCGTCGTCGCTCGACCGCTGGCGGGGATCGGACGGGGGCGACGGCACGCGACGCGGGTCGACGCTGGTGGCCGGGCCGGTGCAGTCGCGCACGCGCACCACCCCATCGGCGGGTAGGTCGTGAAGGGTCGTCGCGGCCGGTCCACTCGCGTCGCCGCAGGCGCACAGCGTGGCGGCCAGGAGCGTCACCGCGATGCGAGGAGCGTGGACGCGATGTGGCATCGTGGGAGAGCGAGGGCGGGGGAGAGCACGAACCGTCGACCGGAGTGATACCGACGCCCCCACGCGACCGTCACCGGTCGGCGGTCACCGGCGCGCCGACGTCTGCACGGCGCGGAACCCGAATCGCGCGCGCGTGGTTCGGCAGACGTGGGACGCAGACGCACACGCCACGACCACGAGGTCGTCCGGGAGTACGTCGTCTACGCGCGGGCGCGGGCGGACGGCCGTGGCCATCCATTGCGCACCACCGATCCGTGGCGTGGGTGGTGCCTCTGGCGGGCGTTCCTCGATCAGTGGGCGGATGCGGAGCCACCGTCGGACGTGCGCATCGGTGCCGCGCCGCCCACGGTGTACGACGACGAAGCCGGCACGATCCGCGTGTTGCACGCGCTCGTCGACGCGTTCGGCCCGCCCACCTACGACAGCTTCGCGCCCGGGCTCCTGCGCGTCGGCGACGACCGCGACCACCACACCACGGCGCCGCCGCTCGAGGATGGCACGCCGCGCGTGTCGCGCTTCGGGGGGGTCGACGTGTTCGAGCACCGATCGTACACCTGGCACGTCGCGCCCGGCGACCTCGAGACGGTCGTGACGACGCTCGCGGGCCGGACGCCGCACACGCCGCGCCTGCTCGGCCCGGCATTGCTGTCATGGCGGCAATCATTCCGGTGGCGGGAGTCGCCGCTGCTGCCGCCCCTGCAAGAGCTGCCGTGGGTGCCGGCGTCCGAGTGCTTCGTCATGCTCGCGCGTCGCCCCTCGTGTATCCCCACGCTGATCGTGCCGTTTCCGGAAGGTGCGCCGGGGCTCGACCGCTTTGTCGCCGCGCTCGCCCCGTCGCTCCCGTTCCACTTGAAGCCCATGCACTGGCGCGCGGTGACGCTCCGTGACGGGCGGTTGCCGAGGTCTCGCCCACTCACGATTCCGGTCGGTCGGGCGTTGCCGTGACGGGAGGGGTCGATGGTCGAGTCCATGCGCGCGTCTGGCATCGATTCTCCCGAGCGCCGGACCATCGCGCCGGCGTGCGGCGTGGCATGCGCCTCGTGGCCTCCGCGCGGCGTGGCGGCACTGTCCCAACCCCTTGCGATCCGGTAGCTTGGGCCGCTCGGGACAGGTGGCCGAGCGGTTTAAGGCGCACGCCTGGAAAGCGTGTGGGGTCGAAAGGCTCTCGCGGGTTCGAATCCCGCCCTGTCCGTCCTGATGGGCCGCCCGCCGCCGCATGGTGGCTGGCGGCCCATTGCGTGTCCTGCACCGGCGGCGAACACGCTGCCCCCGCGCACGACCGGGCCAGCAACCGATGGCACCGACTCCGTGCGACGTGGTACCATCGACTCATGCATCGCGGCGGCCTGGTGCGACTCGGCGCACTCCTCACGTTCGTCCTCGTCCCGCTCGCGCTTCCCGCGCAGCGCGGCACCGCTCCACGCCGGCCGGTGCCCGTGCGGCGCGCCGACTCGCTCGCCACCGATTCGCTCCGGCGCGCGATCGCCGATTCGGTCCGGCGCGCGATGACCGATTCGATCGCGCGCAGCACGCGCCCTGGCGCCGCCGACTCGACCACCGGTCAGGTGGGGGCGCCGCCGGGCGCCGGCGACTCGAGCGCCGCCGCGGCCACGCGCAGCTACGCGCGCAAGGCGCAGGCCGACTTCGAGCGCACGCGCAAGGAGAACCTCCCGTTCGGCACGGGCGGCGGCACCGCGACCTGCGACGTGCAGTTCGGCACCATCTGCTACTGGAACAACAACGACGACGTGCCCCCCAAGCCGGAGCGCGCCGACCTCAAGCCCGCGCGCGCCGCGCTCCTCAAGACGCTCGGCGAAGCCGCCGCGGCGCTCCCCGCAGACGACTGGATCGTGGGGCAGCGCGTGAAGTACGCGCTCGAGGAGCGCGATCGCGCCCTGGCCGCGCGCGCCGCGTCGGAGTGCCGCGGCACCGCCTGGTGGTGTGCGGCGCTCACCGGGCTCGTGCGCCACGACGCCAGCGATCACGTGGGCGCCAACGACGCCTTCGACCGGGCGCTCGCCGCCATGCCCGCCGCGCAGGCCTGCGCCTGGCTCGACATCGAGCCGTGGCTCACGGGTCCCGACAGCATCGCCTACCACGGCAAGTCGTGCGCGGACAAGGCGACGTTCGCCGACAAGGTCTTCTGGCTCGGCAAGCCGTTCTGGCACCAGCCCGGGAACGACCTGCGCAGCGAGCTCCTCGCGCGTCGCGCCTACAACACCATCGAGCGCGGCTCGGTGAGCGTCTACGGCAACGTCAACAACCAGGACGTGATCGCCTCGCAGCTCCGCTACGGCTGGCCGATCGCGTGGAGCACGCAGAACACGATCATCAACGCGCGCGGCGCGATGGTCTCGAACATCACCGGCCACGAGGCGACGCCGAGCCACGATTTCATCCCGTCGCCCAGCGCCCTCGCGAACCCGTTCACCGCCACCGCTGCCGACTTCCCGTACAACGCGAAGAAGGCACCCATGCGGTACGCCCCGCGCTATGCGGCGCCCGGCGGCTTCCAGGACATGGGCCACCAGTTCGCGCGCTTCCGTCGCGCGGGCGACAGCACGCTGATCGTCGGCGCCTACGTCCTCGACGGCAAGGCGCGGTGGGAGCGTGGGACGACGCGTGCCGCGCTCGTGCTGCAGACCGGCGCGCGGCAGGAGATCGGTCGCCGCATCCTCGAGAAGCGCCCGGTGCGCGGCGCCGTACCGCTGCTCGTCGCCGAGCGTCGCGACACCGTCCTCGCGAGCCTCGAGGTGCTGAGCGACACGCGTCGCTTCGCCGGACGCATGCGCACCGGCGTCGCGCCCTTCGAGCCCAATGCGCAGCTGAGCGACATCCTGCTGCTCGCCGCCCGTGCCGCCGAGGGCGATGCACCGGGGAGCGCCGGCGTGGCGACGCTCGATGGCGTGCTCCCGCGCGCACTCGGCACCACGATCCTCAACGAGGGCCAGGCGTTCGGGATCTTCTGGGAGTGGTACGGCAACCCCGGCGCGACCGTCACGCTCGCCATCTCGCCGCTCGACAAGGAGGGTGCGCTCGGGCGCGTGGCGTCGTTCTTCCGCCTCGGCGGTGGTCCGGCGGGGAGCGCATCGCTCCGCTTCCCGGATCCGGCGCAGCCCGGCGGCGGACCGGGCCGGCGGCTGATCCTGGTGATGCCCGAGGCGCGCCCGGGACTCTATCGGCTCTCGCTCGACGTGGCCGCGACGGATGGCACGACGTACCACCGCGAGGTCCAGCTCCGCGTCCCGTCGCCCGACGACGAGCTCCCCTGAGACGGCGCGGGAGGGGTCGTTCGCCACAGAACGATCTCGATCACATCTGCATGACGTATTGACCCCCGATGGGTCGCTCGGCAGCTTCGACCCCAGCTTTGGGCCCGGAGTCCTGCCGGGGCCGCCTCAGGCCGCTGCTCCCGCTGTCGGGGGTGCCGGGCGGGAGGC
>JALOPO010000396.1 GCA_025453855.1 Gemmatimonadaceae bacterium | reverse complement strand
TCTCATGAACGACGACGGCCGGCTCGCGAGCGCGGCCGGCCGGGGTGCGACGTGAACCGTGCGCGGCTCCGATCAGGAATCCGGCAGCGTCAGGATGCGCGGACCGTCCTTCGTGATCGCGACCGTGTGCTCGAAGTGCGCCGACCGCTTCCCGTCCGCCGCGACGATCGTCCACTTGTCGGAGAGGGTGCGCGTCGCCGGCGTGCCGACGTTCACCATCGGCTCGATCGCGAGCGTCATCCCGGCCATGAGCTTCGTGCCACGCTTCGGCTTGCCGTGGTTCGGCACCTGGATGTCCTCGTGCAGCACGAAGCCCACGCCGTGCCCCACGAGCTCGCGCACCACGCTGAATCCCTCGCGTTCGACCACCGTCTGCACGGCGTGGCCGATGTCGCCGATGTGGTTGCCGACCACCGCCGCCGCGATCCCCGCGTCGAGCGACTCGCGCGTGGTGCGCAGCAGCCGCTTCGCCTCGTCGTCGATCTCGCCCACGCCGTGGGTGACCGCCGCGTCGGTGTACATCCCCTCGTACTTCACGCCGATGTCGACGGTGAGCAGGTCGCCCTCGCGCAGCACGCGCCTGGCCGACGGGATGCCGTGCACGATCTCCTCGTTGATGCTGAGGCAGGCCGAGCCGGCGAAGCCGTAGAGCCCCTTGAAGGCCGGCACGGCGCCGTCGTGCGCGCGGATGAAGTCCTCGATGATCGTGTCCAGCTCGAGCGTCGAGAGCCCGGGGCGCACGTGCCGCGCCGCCTCGGCGTGCGCCGCGGCGAGGATGCGGCCGCCGCGCGCCATGATCTCGAGTTCGCGCTGGCTCTTGAGCTGGATCACAGTCCCAGGGCGTGCTTGGCCCGGTTCGTCACCTCGTCCATGGAGCCCACCGCGTCGATGGTCGCGATGCGGGCCCCGTGGCGCTCGTACCACTGCAGGACGGGCGCCGTCTTCTCCTTGTACACGTCGAGCCGCGTCTGGACCGCCGCCGGCTCGTCGTCCTTGCGGCGCATGAGCGTCCCGCCCCCCAGCCCGCTCTGGCAGCCGGCCACGTCGCACGACTCGCCCGGCGTGCGCCCCGTGAACGGCGCACTGCACTTGTCGCAGGTGAGCCGCCCGCTCACGCGCTGCACGATCTCGCTGTCGGCGATGTCGAAGACGAGCACCGCGCCGAGGCGCCGATCGAGGTCGCCCAGGACGCGCTGCAGCCCCTCGGCCTGCGGCACGGTGCGCACCACGCCGTCGAGGATCGCGCCGTTCGCGTAGGGGGCCGAGGAGAGCGTGTCCTTGATGATGCCGAGGATCACGTCGTCGGCGACCAGCTCGCCCTTGTCCATGAAGGCCTTCGCGGCGAGCCCCATCGGGGTCCCTTCGCGGATGGCGGCACGGAGCGCCTCGCCGGTGGCGAGGATCGGAACGCCAAGCGCCGCGGCCAGCCGCGGCGCCTGCGTCCCCTTGCCCGCCCCGGGCTTGCCGAAGAGGACGATGACCATGTGGGGAGTGGGGGTCAGGAGTGCACGGCGATCAGAACCCGCCCATCGCCTGGCGGCCGCGGAAGCGGACGCGCCCCTTCTTCATGAAGCCGTCGTACTGCCGCAGCAGGAGGTGCTGCTGCATCTGCGCCATGGTGTCGAGCGCCACGCCCACGACGATCAGCAGGCTCGTGCCGCCGAACTGGAACGGGAGGTTGATCGCCTTCACGATCAGCGCCGGCATGAGCGCGATCGCCGTCAGGAAGAGCGCCCCCGGCAGCGTGATCCGCGTCACCACCGTGTCGATGTACTCCGCCGTCTTGGCGCCCGGCTTGATGCCCGGGACGAAGCCGCCCTGCTTCTTCAGGTTCTCCGCCAGGTCGACCGGGTTGAAGATGATCGACGTGTAGAAGTACGTGAAGAAGAGGATCAGGATGCCCGTCAGCAGGAAGTAGAGCCACGACGTCGGGTCGAAGTACTCCGAGAACGTCTTGAGCGACTCGTTCCCGCTGAACTGCGCGATCGCGCCCGGCACGACGATCACCGACTGCGCGAAGATGATCGGCATCACGCCGGCCGAGTTCAGCCGCAGCGGGATGAAGTTCCGCGCCTCCTGCCGCATCCGCCCGCGGCCCACCGTGCGCTGCGGGATCTGGATCAGGATGCGGCGCGCGGCCATCGTCATCGCCACCACGCCGGCCACCACCGCCACCATCACCACCGCCAGCACGAGCAGCGCGAAGACGTTCACCGCCCCCGAGCCCACGTACTCGAACGTCTGGAAGATGCCCGGCCAGAAGCCCTGCACGATCGAGAAGAAGATCAGCAGCGATGCCCCGTTGCCGAGGCCGCGCTCCGTGATCTGCTCGCCGAGCCACATCGTGAACATGGCGCCGGTCGTGAGGAAGAGCGTCATCTGCGCCTTGAACCAGAAGCCCGGCGCGACGACCGCCCCCGGCACCGACTCGGTGAAGAGCGCGAAGCCCCACGCCTGCACGATCGCCAGCGCCACCGTCAGGTAGCGCGTCCACTGCGTGAGCTTCTTCCGCCCTTCCTCGTCCTTCTGCAGCTTGTCCACCCGCGGCACCACGGCCCCGGCGATCTGCACGAAGATCGACGCCGAGATGTACGGCATGATGCCGAGCGCCAGGACGGTCGCTCGGCTCATGCTGCCGCCGGAGAACAGGTCGTAGAGGCCGAGGAGCCCGCCCCCGGCCTGGTTCTGGAAGTAGTCCAGGACCGCCACCACATCGACGCCCGGCACGGTCACGTGTCCGGCGTCTTGTAGATGTTCGCGACGGTGTCCGCCGCGGAGGCCTGTGCCATCCGGTTACTCCTCGACGCGACCGCCGGCCGCCTCGATCTTGGCCTTCGCGCTGGCGCTCACCTTCACGCCGCGCACGGTGTAGGCCCCCGGCACGACGCCGTTGCCGAGGAGCTTGGCCGGCCCCTTGTTGGCCCGGATGAGCTTCGCCGCCAGCAGCGTCTCGGGGGTGATCTCCGCGCCGCCCACCTGGTCGAGCGCATCGAGGCGCACGATCTGGTGCTCGACCCGGAACGGATT
>JALOPO010000395.1 GCA_025453855.1 Gemmatimonadaceae bacterium | reverse complement strand
CTCTCGCTCGAGGCGGGGGCGCGCGGTGCGCTCGGGCGCGCGCTCTCGTGGAACGTGGCGGCGTACCGCGCGCGCGTGACGAATGCGATCGTGCAGTCGCGCGTGCTCGATGGCACCGCCTTCTTCGAGAACGCGGGCGTGGTGCGCAACGAGGGGATCGAGGCCGGCGTGAGCGCCGAGCTCACGCGACGCGTCGCGGTCAACGCCGCCTACACCTGGTCACGGCTGCGCTACCTCGAGTACCGCCAGCGCACCGGCGCGCGCGTCGACACGCTCGACGGCCGCCAGGTGCCGGGCGTGCCACCGCAGCAGCTGCGCGTCGGGCTGCGCACCGGCCCGTGGCGCGGCGCGTCGCTCGACGTCGACCAGACGTGGACCAGCGCGCTGTTCGCCGACGACGCGAACGCGCTGCGCGTCCCGGGCTGGGGGCGCGGCCTGCTCAATGCCCGCGTCGCCTGGACGCTCCGCATCGGCGGCCAGCGCATCGAGCCCTTCGCCGGCATCCTCAACGCGCTCGACACGCGCTACGTCGGCGCCGTGACCGTCAACGGCGCCGCCGGCCGGATCCTCGAGCCGGCACCGCCGCGCAACTACTACCTCGGCGTCGACCTCGGGGGATCGCTTGGGCGGTGAGTGCTCGAACAGCTGATCATCACGGTGGGCACGGTGGGCACGGTGGCGGACTGCCGGCACGCGTGAACGTGGCAACATTCGACTCATGCCTCAGTGAATGAACTGAGGCCTTGCTTCCGCTTTCCACCGTGGCCACCGTGCCCACCGTGATGACCAGCTGTTTGGCACTGCTCAGTACCTCGGCGCCCCGCTCAGATAGCGTTCGGTGAGCAGCTGCTGTCGCGTCTTCGCCGTGCTCGAGACACCACGCACGAAGACGCGCTCGGCACGGGTGTCGTATTCGAACGGGTCGCCGCTCCAGAGCACCAGGTTCGCCTGCTTGCCGACCTGCAGCGAGCCGACGGTACCGGCGACACCGAGCACCTCGGCCGGTGCGAGCGTGATGGCGCGCAGCGCGTCGTCCCACGACAGGCCGTAGGCGACCGCGTTCCCGGCCTCGTAGCGCAGGTTGCGCACGTTGAACGCCTCCTCGTCGCCGGGGCCGTTGCCGAGGATGGCCACGGTCACGCCGGCGGCGCGCAGCCGGGCGAGGTTCTCCTGCGACTGCGCGAGCGACGAGAACGAGCCGGGGATGTCGTTCAGCGCGCCGGCGAGCACGGGGACGCGCGCGGCCGCGAGCTGCGGCGCGACGGTCCATGCCTCGCTCCCGCCGGCGATCGCGACCCGGATGCCGAAGTCGCGGCCGAGGCGGATGGCGTTGAGGATGTCGCTGGCGCGATCGGCACCGATCACGAGCGGGATCGTCCCCGCGAGCACCGGCTGCATCGCCTGCAGGTCGGCGAAGCTCGCCGACAGCGGGCGCGTCTGCCCGGTCTCGATGCGGAGCCGCGTCGTGCGGAAGGCGCGCGCATCGGTGAGGACGGCGCGCAGCTTCGCGAGTTCCTCGCCGCGTGCCGTCGCCCCCGCGCGCAGCGGGTCGCCGAGCGTGGCGGCCATGAACGCCGGGGCGAGCCGGATCGGATCGGCGCCGGCACCGATGGCCAGGTCGATGGCGGCGGCCTGCCCGGAGATGACGTGGCCATCGGGGACGATGCCCACCGTGGTCACGCCACCATCCTGCCGAGCCGGCGCGAGCAGCACGCTCGCCGCGTTGAAGCCGTCCCAGGCGCGGAACGACGCCGCCACGTCGTCGGTCCCCCTGGCGCTCGCGTCGCGCGTCTCGCGCACCGCGCCCACCTCCACGAGGCCGAGCTGCGTGCCGACGGCGACCAGTCCGGGTGTCACGATCTTGCCCGTGCCGTCGACGCGCTCGGCGTCGTCGGGAATGGCGACGTTCGTGCCGACCGCGGCGATCACGCCGTTGCGGATGACGATCGTGCCGCGCTCGATGCGCGGCCCGCTCACCGGATGGATGGTGGCGTTGGTGATCGCGACGGCCTGCGCCTCCGCGCGCGTGGTGGCGAGCATGCCGACGACGAGCGCGAGGGCGCACGCGGCCTGTCGCCGCACGATGAAGTCGGCGCGCATCAGCGGCGCCCTCCCGGCAGTGGGGTGGGAGCCGGCACGAAGCCGAGCTCGAAGTCGGTGCGCCAGCGCTGCGCTGGATCGGCGCGATCGTAGCGCGGCGCGCCATCGATCCAGACCCGGTCGGCGCGCGTGTAGACGCTGAAGGGGTTGCCGGACCAGAGCACGACGTCGGCGTTCTTGCCGACTTCGAGCGAGCCGACGACGTCCTGCAGGCCGAGCGCCCACGCCGGGTTCCACGTCACCCAGCGGATGAGCGTGTCGTCGGGGATGTCGATGCCGACCTCGCGACCGGCGGCGCGCGCCTTGGCCGCGTCCTGGTTCAACCGCTGCGCCCCCGAGGCATCATCGGAGTGCACGATCGCGATCCCGCCGGCCTTGTGCACGATGGCGAGGTTCGCGCGGATGCCGTCGAGCGCCTCCATCTTGAAGCCGCCCCAGTCGCTCCAGAGCGAGCCGCTCACGCTGTCGCGGGCGAGGATGCCGGCGATCTTGTAGGCCTCCACGCCATGGTGGAAGGAGCGGATGCGGTAGCCGAACTCGCGCGCGATGTCGAGCATCTGCAGCATCTCGTCGGCACGGTAGCAGTGGTTGTGCACGATGATGTTGCCGCGCAGCACCTCGGCCAGCGTCTCCAGCTCGAGATCGCGCGATGGCGGATCGCCCTTGCGATCGCCGGCCGCCCATGCGTCCCAGCGCCGACGGTACGCCTCGGCCTGGATCCACTGCGCCCGGTAGCCCGCGACGTTCCCCATGCGCGTGCTCGGGCCGCGCTGCGCGTAGACGCGCTTGGGGTTCTCGCCGCACGCCATCTTGAGCCCGT
>JALOPO010000027.1 GCA_025453855.1 Gemmatimonadaceae bacterium | reverse complement strand
GTCGCCGGGCTCGTCGCGGCGGGCGCGATCCTCGGGAGCGTCGCCACGGCGGGCGCGCTGCTCCTGGTCGGGACGCTCACCGGGGCGCTCGACGGCGACGTGATCGTCGGGGCGTTCGTCTTGGCGCCGGTGATCGGCGCTCCGCTCGGTGCGCTTCTCGGCCCACCCGCAGCGCTGCTCTTCCTGCGACGCACGCCGCTGCTCCAGCTGTTCACGGTGCCCACCGTGACCGCCATGATCGGGGGCGGCGCCACGTTCGCCTCCTTCTCGGCCAATCCGATCGCCGCGACACCGCGCCCACGGGACGGATGGAGTCGACGCGTTGCCGCCTCGGATCGAGTCCGTCGCGTGGCCCGCATCGCGCACCGACTGGCACCGACTCGGGGGCGACTGACGAGCTGACGGGCGGCGAGGCGCCCCCCTGCGCGGGCATGCCCCCGCCGGCAGGCCCGGATCGCCGGACGCGGCGTGGCGCGGCAGCGCACGCCGAGCGAGAGTGCAGCGATGCCCGCGCCCACCGCCACCACCATCGTGACGCCGCCGCCGGTCGCGCGCGGGCCGTCCGCGCAGCTCGGCGAGCGCTATGAGTTCGTGCGTGAGCTCGGACGCGGCGGCATGGGGACCGTCCACCTCGTGCGCGACCGGCGGCTCGATCGACTGGCGGCGCTCAAGCTCCTCCCGCCCGATCTCGCCACCGACGCGGCGCTGCGCGAGCGCTTCCTGCGCGAGACGCGGCTGGCCGCGAGCTTCTCGCACCCGAACATCGTCCCCGTCTTCGCGATCGAGGAGGGCGACGACTTCCTCGCCTTCGCGATGGGCTACGTGGAGGGCGAGTCGCTGGCCGAGCGCGTCGCGCGGACCGGCCCGCTGCCGGTGCGCGAGATCGTGCGCCTCGTCCAGGACGTGGCATGGGCGCTCGCGTACGCGCACGGGCGCGGCGTGGTGCACCGCGACATCAAGCCGGAGAACATCATGCTCGAGCGCGCCACCGGGCGCGCGCTCGTCATGGACTTCGGGATCGCGCGCAGCATCGCCGCGGCGGCGACGAACGAGTCGCGCCCCGGACTCACACGCGTTGGCGAGGTGGTCGGCACGCCCGAGTACATGAGTCCCGAGCAGGCCGCCGGCGAGTCGCTCGACGGGCGCAGCGACATCTACGCGCTCGGCCTCGTGGCCTGGTTCGCATGCGCCGGCACCACGGCGATCACGGGAGAGACCACACAGCGCATCCTCGTGCGCCAGCTCACCGAGGCGGTGCCGCCGGTGGCGCGTGAGCGCCCCGAGCTGCCCCCCGCGCTGGCGTCGCTCATCGATCGGTGCACCGCCAAGGAGCCGGCCGATCGTCCGCAGGACGCCGCCGCCATCGTCGAGGCGCTCGATGCGGCGCGGCTGGCTGCACCCGAGATCCCGGTGGCGGTGCGGCTGCTCGTGCCGGAGCTTGGCGCCGTCGGCGCGCGCGTGCTCCTTGCGCTGCTGCTCTGGATCCCGGCGCTTGCCGAGTTCGTGATGAGCGACGATGGCAATTGGCTCGTGGCGGCGATCGTCGTGACCGCTGTCGCATGGGTGCGCGGTGCTCAGGTCGTGCGCGAGGTGCGGCGGCTGCGCGCTGCGGGCTTCGGCGTCGCCGAGTTGCAGCAGCAGTTGCGACGCGTGATCGAGGAGTGGCGTGCCGAACGCGCCGCGCGTCGCCTCGACGCGACGCTGCTCGCGCGTCGACGACGACAGGTCCGGCTGTGGAGCGTTCTCCTGCTCGTGCAGCTGGCGGTGCTCGCCCCGCTCCTCGCCTCGGGGTGGCATCCGTCGCCCACCGGGACCGGTGGGCGCTTCGCGCTCACGCTCGGTGGCCCGGCCACCGCCATCCGCTTCTTCGGCGGCCTGCTCGTCACCGCGCTCTGCATCGCGGGGCTCGCCCGCAGTCCCTTCCGCGGCACGATCGGCGAGACGCTCTTCGAGCGATGGTGGCTTGGCGACGCGGGTGGCGCAGCACTGCGCGCCATGGGCGTCGCGCGGGTGGCCCGCCCGACTGCGGGCCCCCTCGCAGCCGGTCTCCCCGCCGCGCGGGGATCGGCGACCACGGTGGCGGTCGCCGCTGGCGCGTCGCCCGCGCCGCGGCGCCCCACCACGTCCATCCCCCATTCGGCGCGCCTCGGTGCGCCCGACGGACTCGCCGATCGGGTCGACGCGATCGAGGCGCGGCTCCGGGCGATCGAGGCACGACTCGACGACTGACCCCGCCCCAGCAACGGCGTCCGCGTCACGGCCTCGCGATGCGCTTGACGCCGGCCCGCGCATGCGCTTCGGTGGTGGTGCACCGCGACGTGGCGGCGCGGCGGCGGCTCCCGGAAGCCCCATCGAGGGCTCCGCGCCCCGTCGCCGGAGTCACCCGCGGTCGTCGCACGGTGCCCGGGTCGCGCATCGCTGCGCCTCGTACCGCCGGAGGAGCGTCGTGGGACGCCGCATCATGTTCGTACCGGTCACGCGCCTCCCCGGCCGCCTCGCTGGCGGCCGCCGACGCGCGCGCGACCGGGCCATCCTTCCGCCACGCACCGTGAGCTCGTTCCTCGACAGGATCCGCGCGATCCTGCGTCCCGGGCACCCGCAGCCGCTCGACCGGGGCACGGGCGCCGAGGGCATCACCCCACGTGCCGTGGCGCCGGTCGCGCGCGCTGCGCCCCCGTCGCCGGTCGTGTCGGCATGCGAAGCCTTCCTGACCGCGCAGGTCGGCGCCGTGGTCGCGCGGCACGCAGCCGGGTCGCTGGCGCACGCGTGGCCCGGTGGCGGCTTCGTGACCATGCGCGCCGACGCCCTCGAGGGTGCGCCGCTGGTGCATGCCACGGTCGGCCTCACCGCGATGCGACCCGATGCGGCGCGACGCGATGCGCACGCCAACAGCGAGCCGGATGCGCGCGACGAACCGGGGGCCGGCGCCGGCTACGAGATGCTCGTCGTCACGCACGACGCCGGTGCGTGGCCGCTCCCGCTCCTGCAGTGGTGCGCGAGCGCCGAGCTCCTCGCCGGTGCCGGCCTCCTCGCGCGCGTCGAGTCGCTGGGCGCGCTCTCGGTCGAGGGGATCGACGTCGGCGACGGCGCGGTGCACGTGGTGATCACCAAGGCACGCCCGCCGCTCCCGGCGTCGACGGTGCTCCCCACCGGTCGCATGACGCTCCTCGTCGCCACCATCGTCACCGACGCCGAGCTCGCGTGGGCACAGCAGCACGGGCGCAAGCGGCTCGTGATGGCGCTCGTGCGCGCCGGGATCGGGCAGCGGAGCGATCGCACGCGAGAGAGCGTGCTGACCTGAACGACGTGCGCGCCTGATCCATCCGGCACGTCGCGCCGCGCCGACTCCCCCGCCCCGCCGCATGCCCCACTTCCTCCCCGTCCTCCTCGTCATCGCCTTCGCCGCGGTCGTCGTCACGCTGACGGCGATCGCACGCCGCTTCCCGGTCCCGACGCCGATCATGCAGGTGGCGGCAGGGCTGGCGGCGTCGCTCATCCCGGGGATCGCGATCCCGGAGCTCGAGCCCGAGATCGTCTTCTTCCTCTTCCTGCCGCCGATCCTCTGGGCGGCGGCGTTCTTCACGTCGCAGCGCGAGTTCCGCCAGAACCTGCGCTCCATCTCCCTGCTCGCGGTCGGCCTCGTGACCGCGACCACCGCGATCGTGGCCGTGGTCGCGCACGCGCTCCTGCCCGGGTTGCCGTGGGCGGTGGCGGTGGTCATCGGGGCGATCGTCTCGCCGCCCGATGCGGTGGCGGCCGAGGCGATCGTCTCGCGCCTCAAGGTGCCGCGCCGCGTGATCGTGATCCTCGAGGGCGAGTCGCTCGTCAACGATGCCTCGGCGCTGGTGCTCTACCGTACCGCGGTGGCGGCGGCGGTGACGGGGATGTTCAGCTGGGGCGAGGCGCTCGTGCGCTTCTTCCTCGATGCCGGCTTCGGGGTGCTGGTCGGGCTCCTCGTCGGCTGGGTCATCGTGCGCCTCACGCGCCTCACCCGCGACCGCCTCGCCGAGACGCTGCTCAGCATGGCCGGGCCGTACATCTGCTGGGTGGGCGCGGAGGCGATCCACGTCTCGGCGGTGCTGGCCTGCGTCGCCGGGGGCTTCTACGTGCGCCGGCACTGGTCGACCGGCGTGGGCCCGGTGGCCCGCATCGAATCGCGTGCGGTCTGGGAGCTCTGGATCTTCATCCTCAACGCGCTCGTCTTCCTCCTCCTCGGCCTGCAGCTCGGCAACTTCCTGGTGGTGACGCCGGATGCGGTGCTGCGGCCGGCGATCGTCACCGGGCTCGCGCTGGCGGCGGTGGCGATCGTCGTGCGCCTCGTCTGGATGCCCTTCGGCGCGCTCCTCCCGCGCGCACTCAGCGCCGAAATCCGGCGCCGCGAGCCGCGCCCGTCGAACAAGGCGATCGCGCTCGTGGCGTGGACGGGGATGCGCGGCATCGTCTCGCTGGCCACCGCCCTCGCGCTCCCGCTCACGATCGCCGACGGGTCACCCTTTCCGTTCCGCACCGAGATCGTCGTGATCACGATGACGGTCATCGTGATGACGCTCGTCGTGCAGGGGCTCACGCTCGCGCCGCTCATCCGCTGGTTCGACTTCCCGCCCGAGACGCAGCAGGAGGAGGAGACGCGCATGGCGCGCCGCGAGGCGATCCGGCGCGCCACCGAGGCGCTCGACGACCTGTCGCGCGATGCCGATGTCGACGCGCGCGACGTGGAGGCGCTGCGCCGCGACCTCACCGACCGCATGATGCACCACGAGCGGCAGGGCGGACGGCCACGGGCGCGCATGGCGCTGCGCCTCCGACTGCTCGAGCAGGAGCGCACGATGCTCGTGCGGCTCCGCAACGAGGGCGCCATCTCGGACCAGGTGCTGCTCCACCTCGAGACCGAGCTCGACCTCGAGGCGACCAAGATCGGCAACGCGCTCAACGGCAGCGGACATCACTGACGCATGCGGTGCCCGGCCGCCGCGCGCCGGGGCTCCGTCCAACGGCGGGCCGCGATGATGCGAGGGAGGCGCGACGCAGCGCGATGAACCGACGGATGGGATGCTGACGATGCCTGCGGAGCTTCCGCAGGCACCGTCAGCATCCGACAGGTCAGTTCATCGCGTCACATGGCGCCCCCTTCGCATCATCGCGGCCCGCCGTTCGTCCCCGTACGGGCGCACGACGCGGGCGGTGAACTCAGCGCGCCGCGCCCTCCTCGGGCGCCGCCGGCAGGCTGGTCGCCCCCTCGGGAAGCCGGTCCACGCGATCGAGGCGCTCGACGTCGATGGTGATGATGCCGTCGGGTGAGGCCATGAAGATGTCGGACCACTTCGCGTCCCACCGCACGTCGTCGGCCACGTACGAGGTGCGCGCGGTGACGCGCGTGGAGAAGAGCTCCTCGTGGGCGTGCATGAGCACCAGCACCTCGGCCTGCGAGGCGCGGAAGCGCTCGGGCGTCATCCCCCGCAGCGGGCTCCTGGCGTCGATCGGGTGCACGATCGTCCAGTGGAGCGTGAAGAACTCCACGTTCGAGCGCTCCAGGACGAGCTGGTGGAAGCGGCGCTCGCGCCGACCGTCCACCTCCTCGAACATCGCGAGGTTCACGCGCACGTGCACGTCGCTCAGCTCGGCCGGGTTCACGTTCACGACGCGGAACATGAGGGCGCGCCCGCCGCGATACGGCGCCACCACCATCCCCTCGGTGAAGCGGATGCGCGCCCGCGGCCGCGTGATGCGCGCCACCACCAGCCCGCCGAGCGCCATGAGGGCGAGCGGGCCGAGGAGCGACTCGAGGACGAAGAGCAGGTGCGCGGTGTCGCCCACCGCGTGCATCCCCTCGGTGCCGGTGGTCGTGAAGAGCCCCGTGCTGAAGACCAGCGCGAGCAGGAACGGGTCGCTCATCGACAGCGCCGACTCGGCCGCGATCGCCTGCGGGCCGAGCGCACGCCAGAGCAGCGCGAAGCAGCCGTTGGCGAGCAGGAGGAGCCCCACGCTCCAGAGCAGGAAGGTTGGCCATGGCGCCTGCAGCGCACGCATGTAGGTGCGCGCCGCCCACTGCGAGCCGAGCCCGTACTTGCGACTCTGCGGCGTGCCGTCGCGCTCCAGGAAGCGCCCGCGCGCCTGCTGCGCCACCACGCGACCGAAGCCGAGATCGGGCTGCGCGGCGGTGCCGGACGGTGGCGTGGGTGCGCCGCTGGTCATCGGCGACGCGGCGGGAGCCTTGCTCACCAGATAGTCGGCGTCGGCGGCGGGCGCCGGTGCCGTGGACGGATCGGCCATGGGATGCGCTGCACTCGCGGCTACGGGTCCGGGCCGCCCGGCGAGGACGGCCTGCTGCAGGGAAATGAACGCGGCTGCGCGGCATCTGCCACCCGCGAGCGCTCCCCGTGCAGCGTGTCGCGACCCGGCTGCGTTCTCCTCGCCGGTGGCCGCACCGCCGCCGGTCCACGTCCTCCACCGAGCTTCGACCGTGCCCCGTTCCCCGCTTGCGTCACGCCACGCACGCCGCACCCTCGCCGCCGCCCTCCTTTCGTGCGCGACGGTGCCGGTGCCGGCCCAGCGCGCACCCATGCTCCCGACGGCCGATCGTGCACTCGGCGCGGCGCTCGCGCAGCTCCGCCGCGACAACGGCTGGACGCTCGAGCAGCAGGCGGGCATCTGCGCCATCCCCGCCCCGCCCTTCCGCGAGCAGGCGCGGGCCGCCGACTACCGGCGCCGCCTCGCCGAGTTCGGCATCGACGCGCTCCGGATCGACAGCGTGGGCAACGTCATCGGCGTGCGACGCGGCAGCGGGCGCGGTCCGCTGGTCGTGCTCTCCGCACATCTCGACACCGTCTTCCCCGACGGGACCGACGTCACGGTGCGCCGCGACACCACCGGCGGGCGCGTCGTCCTGCGCGGCCCCGGCATCGGCGACGACTGCCGCGGCCTCGCGACCGTGCTCGCCGTCGTGCGCGCCATGCACGAGGCGCGCGTGCGCACCGGCGGCGACGTGCTCGTCGTCGGCACCGTGGGCGAGGAGGGCGCGGGCAACCTGCGCGGCGTGCGCGCCCTGTTCGAGGGCGAGTACAAGGGACGCATCGGCTACTTCATCTCCGTCGATGGCACCGGCTTCGGCGCCACCAGCGGCGCGGTCGGGAGCCATCGCTATCGCGTCACGTACAGCGGCCCGGGTGGCCACAGCTACGGCGCCTTCGGGATGCCGAACCCGATGCATGCGATGGGACGCGCCATCGCCACCATCGCCGACTTTACCGTCCCGGCCGATCCGCGCACCACCTTCAGCGTGAGCGTGGTGAAGGGCGGCACCTCGGTGAACTCGATCCCCGCCGAGGCGGCGTTCGAGATCGACATGCGCTCGGAGAGCACCGCCGCGCTCACCGCGCTCGATGCACGCTTCCGCGCCGCCATCGAGGGGGCGCTGCGCGCCGAGCGCGCACGCTGGCCCGACAGTCGCGTCCCGCTCGCCATGCGCCTCGACACCATCGGCCTGCGCCCCGCCGGCACGCAGCCCGACAGCGCGCACATCGTGCGCGTCGCCGTCGAGACGGCGCGGCACCTCGGCTTCCCGATCACGCCCATCGCCTCGAGCACCGACGCCAACGTGCCGATCGCGCTCGGCATCCCCGCCATCACGCTCGACGCCGCCGGGCGCGGGCGCGGCGCCCACTCGCTCGACGAGAGCTACGAGGACGGCCCCAACGGCTGGCTCGGCCCGCAGTGGGTGGCGCTGGTCGTGGCGACGCTCGCCGGAGTCGCGCGATGACGATGCGCCGCCGGCTCGCGATCCTGCTCGGCGCGTGCACGCTCGTGGCGTGTGCGACGCGCTCCACCTCGCCGGCCACGTCGCTCCCGCCCGGTGCCGAGGCGCGCTCCCTGCTCGGCGCGCCGCTCGTGCCGGTGCCGCCATCGGCCGCCGCGCAGGCGCGCCTGTCGGCGCAGCTCGCCGACGCCGAGCGCGAGTGGCGCCGCGACACGACGAATGCCGACGCGCTCATCTGGTACGGTCGTCGACTCGCCTACCTCGGGCGCTATCGCGACGCGATCGCCGCCTTCACGCTCGGCATGCGCCTCCACCCGCGCGACGCGCGCTTCCCGCGCCACCGCGGCCACCGGCACCTCACCGTGCGCGAGCTCGACGCCGCCGTGCGCGACTTCGAGGCCGCCGCCGCCCTCGTGCGCGGCCGCCCCGACGAGGTGGAGCCCGACGGCCAGCCCAACGCCGCCAACATCCCGACCAGCACGCTGCAGTTCAACATCTGGTACCACCTCGCGCTCGCCCGTCACCTGCAGGGCGACTGGCGGCGCGCGCTCGCCGCGTACGACGCGTGCATGCGCGTGAGCACCAATCCCGACGCGATCGTCGCCACGGCGTACTGGCAGCACATGACGGCGCGCCTCGCCGGCGACAGCGCCACCGCCGCGCGCGCGCTGGCCGCCGCCTCGCGCATCGATCGCGTGATCGAGAACGATGCCTACCTGCGACTCGTCGCGCTCTACGCGGGGCGCGTGACGCCGGAGACGCTCGTGCCGTCGCGTGCCGAGTCGCTCGACGATGCGACCACCGCGTACGGCGTGGCGACATGGTACGCGCTTGCCGGGCGCAGCGCCGACGCCGATCGCCTGCTGGCGCGCGTGCTCGCCGGGCCGCAGTGGGCGTCGTTCGGGTACCTGGCCGCCGAGGCGCGCGTCGCGCGCACGCGGCGCTGAGCATCGCGGTGGGTGATCCACGATGCGGGAACCGGGCGCGACGCGTCGGCATCGCACCCGGTTCTCGCACTCACCGTTCGTGCGCCGCGTTCACGGCATCGCGCGGCGTGTCGAGTCGGCAGCGAGCACGCACGCCTCGCGATGCCCCTGCGTGCAGGCGCGCGTGACCAGCGCACGCGCCGCGCTCGTGTCGGCCGCGGTGTGCGCCGCCCGGCTCCGTGCGATCGCGAGATTCCAGCACCCGACGCCGAGCCCGTCCTCGCACGCCTGCGTGTAGAGCTGCGCGGCGCGGGTCGCGTTCTGCGGCACGCCACGGCCGCGCGCCGTCATCACGCCCAGGTTCACGCACGCCTCGTGCTGCCCGTCCTGGCAGGCACGCTCGTAGAGCGTCGCGGCACGACGCAGCTCGGCCGCGGTGGCACCGTCGTGCTCGAGCCGCACCGCGAGGTTGGTGCAGGCTGCGGGATCCCTGGCCTTGCACGCCTTCTCCAGCCCTGGACGCACGCGCGCCGCGGCCGTCCCGACGGCCAGTCCCTC
Organism: Gemmatimonadaceae bacterium; assembly: GCA_025453855.1. Classification (GTDB taxonomy): domain Bacteria; phylum Gemmatimonadota; class Gemmatimonadetes; order Gemmatimonadales; family Gemmatimonadaceae; genus JALOPO01. Next base: position 1,994 of record JALOPO010000027.1, on the reverse strand, counting down.
GTCGCTCACGCTTCCCAGGTTCGCACAGGCGCGCAGGTGGCCGGCCGTGCACGCGCGATCGTAGAGCGTCACCGCCGCCGCCGCATCGCGCGGTCCGCCCACGCCGTGCGCACGGAACCACCCCAGCGACGTGCACGACGACGCGTCGCCGGCATTGCAGCCACGTTCGTACAGCTCGGCCACACCCGCGCTGTCGGCGGCCGTGCGCCAGTGAGCGCGACGCAGCCACGCCGCACTGCGACACTCGCGCGTCGTCCCCGCGCGGCAGGCCCGGTCGAGGAGCGCCGTGGCGCGCGCCGTATCGGCACCGCGCCTGGCATCGATCACGTGCCACGCGAGCCGCGCGCAGGCGGCGCCGTCGTTGGCGGTGGTGCACTTCGTGGCGAGCGCCGTCGTGTCGAGCGTTGCGCGCGGCGTGCGCGCCTTCGTCTGGGCGGCGAGATGGTGCGGCGCGAGGGCGAGCAGCATGGTGGCGAGCGCCAGGGCACGGTGGCGCGCGAGCGGGGTCGCCGTGACCCCTTGCAGCTGAGGCATACTGAACCGGTCGGAGTGGCCCGAGGCCGTGAGCGCTGCGCGGCGTCGCGCAGGCACGCACAAAGGTGGGGGACGGCCCGATGATCGGGCATCCTGCACGCATTGCATGGAATGCTGCGCAGGATCTCGCGCGATCTGTCCGGTCGAGCTCGTCAGCGCATCGCCGGGCGGCTGAATGGCCAGGCGCTCCAGTGCCCCATCGCGCCGAATCGTGGGCCGCGCCACCCCGTGGCCAGTAGCGCGCGTGCGAGGTACGAGCGGAAGGCGGCATGCGTCACCACCAGCACCGGGCCGCGTGCGACCACCAGCTCGTCGAGCCACGCGGCCGCCGCCCTGGCACGCTCGACCTCCGCGAGACGCGCCGACGCCGCATCGCGCGTGCCCGGGCGCAGCGTCTCGCCGAGCAGCCGCACGCCGGTGAGCGTCGCCCATCCGGCCAGCGGCAGGCGAATCCCGTCGATGGTCGGCAGCGGCAGCTCGATCTCCCGCAGCAGCGCCGACTGCAGCACCGGTTCGCGCCGCCCCGCGCCCGTCGACAGCCGCTCGGCCGATGCGACCGCGCGCGGGAGCGTGCTGGCCACGATCGTGGCGCCGCGTGACGCGACCGAGACCAGTGCGGCCGGCGGTGCGCTGTCGCTCGCGATCCCTGCCTCGTCGTACGCGGCGCGCCATCGCAGGAGGCCGTGCGCATCGACCCACGCCGTCTCCGCGTGCGACGAGCGGCCGTGACGGACCAGCGTCAGCTCGGACATCAGCGCCGTCGCGCGAGCGCTCGCGCCGCGAGCACGCCGGCCGCGAGCCCGGCGATGTGCCCTTCCCACGAGACGCCCGGCAGGAGCGGCAGCAGCCCCACGAGCAGGCCACCCCACGTGACCGCCGCCGCGAGCGAAAGCACGATCGCACCCACGCGTCGCTCGAACAGGCCCGTGCTCAGGAGGTAGCCGAGATAGGCGAAGACGACCCCGCTCGCCCCCACGTGCACCGCGGGGCGCCCCACGAGCCACGTCGCGAAGCCGCCGAGCAGCGTGCCGGAGAGCGTCACCACCACGAAGTCGCGCTCGCGTCGCAGGAGCACGAGCCCGCCGAGCACCACGATGCCGTAGCTGTTCGCGAGCAGGTGCGCGGCGTTGGCGTGGAGGAGCGGCGCGACGACGATCCCCGGGAGCCCCGTCATCGTGCGCGGCACGATGCCGAAGCGGAGGAGCGTGCCAGCGAAGAGCGTCGCGTTGGCCGCCAGCGCGATCCACGGTGCGGCGAGCACGGCTGCGAGCACGGTGGCGCGACGCCGGAGGCCGGCCACGACGCCGCCGCGCGTCGTGCGGGACGGCGACGCGCGACGGGAGCGGACGAGTGCCATGCCGTCGTCTACGCCGCCGCTCGGTCGGTCGTTTCAGGGAGCGCGGCCAGGAACTCGAGGAGCCAGGCATTCACCTCGGCCGCATGCGAGTGGTGCAGCCAGT
>JALOPO010000394.1 GCA_025453855.1 Gemmatimonadaceae bacterium | reverse complement strand
AGCAGCGAGAGCGAGACGACGTCGAGGAGCGCCACCACCAGGTTGGCGACGACCACGAGCCCCATGCGCCAGGCATGGGGACGGAGGATCGCGAGGAGGCGACGGTACACGCGCGGACGTTCAGCGGCGCGGCACGAGCCGCACGAGCGGGAGCACCATCTCCTCGGGGCTCACGCCGCCGTGGAAGAAGCCGCCGCGGTAGCGCCCCTGGTACTCGCGCAGCTTCGTCGGATAGACGAAGTAGCAGTCGCCGGCGGCGAGGAGCGTGTGCTTGCCCAGCCCGCGCCGCGGGAGGCGGAGCGCGTCGCTGTTCGTGAACTGCAGCGCCTGCTCGGGGCGCTCGGCGCGCAGGTCCTCGCCGAACTTGTAGCGCAGGTTCTGCGTCGCGTCGCGGCGCGCGAAGACCGTCGCCGGCGTCTGGCAGAGGATCGAGCCGTGGTCGCTGGTGAGCACCACGGTGAGGCCGCGCCGCGCCGCCTCCTTGAGCACCGAGAGCAGCGCCGACCGCTCGAACCACTGCCGCGTGAGGCCGCGCAGCGCGACCTCGTCCTTGGCCACCTCGTAGACCACGTGGCTCTCGGAGCGCGAGTGCGTGAGCAGGTCCACGAAGTTGAAGACGAACGCCGACACCCCCTCGTTCACGAAGGCGCCGCCCAGCTTGCGCTCCAGCTCCTCGCCCTCCGACGGCGTGCTGATCTTGTGGTAGCGCACCGGCACCGGGTGCCCGAGCTCGCGGAGCTGCAGCTCGAGGAGCTGCTTCTCGTGCTGGTTGAGGCTCTCGTCCTCGCGCTCCTTCCACCAGTCGGGGTGCATCGCCGCCAGCTCGCCCGGAAAGAGGCCGCTGAAGAGCGCGTTGCGCGAGTAGGGCGTGGCGGTGGGGAGGATCGAGAAGTAGTGCGTGACGTCGCTCGTGAACCACTGGCCGAGGAGCGGCGCGATCCCCATCCACTGGTCGAGGCGCAGGCAGTCGACGACGATGAAGACGACCCCCTTCTTCTCCTTGAGCACCGGGAGGACGTGCTCCGGCACGACGTCGATCGAGAGCGGGGGGCGGTCGCCGGGGAGGTCGCGCAGCCAGGCGGGGTACTGCGTGCGCACGAAGTTCGCGAACTCGCGCCGCACCGCCGGATAGAGCCCCACCAGCGACTCCCGGAGCCCCGTCTCGCCCGCCTCGTCGAGCGCCACGTCCCAGCGCGTCAGCTCGATCACGCGATCGATCCAGCCGCGCCAGTCGCTGCCGTAGCCCTCCACGTCGAGCGACCGGAAGCGCTCCACGAACTCGCGGGCCAGCGCCTGCTGCCGGAGCCGCTTGCCGTCGAGGAGCCGGGTGATCGCGGTCAGCACCTGCCGCGGGTTCACCGGCTTCACGAGGTAGTCGTGCACGGCGGCGCCGAGCGCCTCGCGGAGCGTCGCGTCCTCCTCGCTCTTGGTGATCATGACCACCGGGAGCGTCGCGTCGACCTGCTGCAGGTCGCGCCACGCCTCGAGGCCGCGCTTGCCGGGCATCTGCTCGTCGAGCAGGAGCACGTCGAACGGCCGGCGCCGGAGCAGCTCGAGCGCATCGTCCGCGTTCCGCGCCATCTCGACGGCGTAGCCCTTCTCCGTCAGGAAGATGCGGTGCGCCTCGAGCATGTCGGCTTCGTCGTCGACCCAGAGGACGGCCTTCGGGACGGTGGTCATGGGGGCAAGTTACCGTGGCTGCGTGACGTCGCGGCGAGCCCTCGCGGTGCCCCCGCGGGGACGGACGGGGGACAGAGGTGCCTGGCACCGCGGGGGGCAGCGCGGGGACGGACGGGGGACAGAGGTGCCTGGCACCGCGGGAGCGGCGCGGGGACGCCGCGCACGATCGGGTCAGACCTATCTTCGGGGCGTGCGTTCCACCCCGCCCGCGCCCGCTCCAGTCAGCACCCTCGGCACGCCCCCCCTCCTCCGGGCGGCCGCCGCCCCGCGCGACTCGCGTGACCGCGGCGCCGCCATGGCGTGCTGGATGATCGCGCGGCTCGCCGCCACGCGCCTCACCGATGCCGCCGAGCGCCCACCGCTCGAGGCGCTCCGGACCCGCGGCGAGGCGGCACGACAGTGGTGCGAGGCGCTCCCCCTCCCCGCCTCGGCCCGCGCCCACGTCGCCCGCGCCTGCGTCGCCCTCGGCGACGAGTCGCCGGAGGTCGGGGCGCAGGCCATCGACGCCGTGCGCGCCGCCTGCACCACGCTCCTCGACGACGAGAGCGACGCCATGCTCGCCGCACTCGGGGCGCGGCTGCGCGCGGCGGCCACCGCCGCGATGCCCCGCCCATGACCGCCCATCCGAGCCTCGCGCGCCTCGTCCACCGTCTCGCCGGTGCCGCGCCGCACGCCGCCCCGGACCTCGTCACCACCGGCTTCCCCTCGCTCGACCGGCTGCTCGCGGGTGGGCTGCGCCGCGGCGAACTGGCGGTGATCGGTGGCGACACGGGCGCCGGCACCACCGCCCTCGCACTCGGCATCGCGCTGCGCGCCGCCGTGGCCGGGCACGCCGCGCTCGTCCTCACCCACGAGGCGACCGTCGACATCACCTGGGAGCGGCTCCTCGCGGCCGAGAGCGGCGTCTCGCACGTCGCACTCCGCACCGGCGTCCTCCCCGCCGACGGCGCGGCCGCGTTGCGCGCCGCGGCCGAGGTGCTGGCCGGCCTCCCGCTCCGCATCGAGGTCGCCCCCGGCGGCGCCACGACGCTCACGGCGCGACTCGACGACGATGCGGCGCTCCTTCCGCCGCTCGTCGTCATCGATGGGCTGGCCGGCATCGACGCCCCGCCGCGCCCGGTCGCCGAGGCGCAGGCGCAGCTCCTGCGCGCCGCCAAGCGGGCCGCGGTCGCGCGCGACTGCGCGGTGCTCGTCACCGCCCCCATGACGGTGCAGAGCGCCTACGTGCCGCCGCCTCGCCCGGCCCTCGCGGA
>JALOPO010000393.1 GCA_025453855.1 Gemmatimonadaceae bacterium | reverse complement strand
CGCGCCACGCCTCGCCCCGCACGCCGATGCCCGCACTTCGCCCGCTCGCCGAGCAGGTCCTCGTCATCACCGGCGCCACGAGCGGCATCGGCCTCGCCACGGCGCGCATGGCCGCCCGCCGCGGCGCGCGCGTGGTGCTCGCCGCGCGCAACGCGCATGCGCTCGACGCGCTGGTCGCCGAGCTCCACGCGGCGCACGGGCCCTGCGCGCTGGCCGTCCCCACCGACGTCGGCGATCCGGGCGCGGTCGCGCGCCTCGCCCATGCCGCCATCGATCACTTCGGCGGCTTCGACAGCTGGGTGAACAACGCCGGCGTCTCGATCTTCGGCCATGTCGACGAGGTCCCGCTCGCGGACATGCATCGCATGCTCGACACCGTCTTCTGGGGGACGGTGCACGGCTCGCGCGCGGCCATCGCGCACTTCCGCGCGCGCGCCGCGCACGATGCGTCGCACGGCGGCGGCACCGGCCATCGTCGCGGCTACGCGCTCGTGAACGTCGGCTCGGTCTTCGGCGATCGCGGCACGCCGGTGCAGTCCACCTACGCCGCCGCCAAGCACGCGGTGCACGGCCTCACCGAGTCGATGCGCATGGAGCTCGAGGCGGCCGGGCTGCCGATCTCGGTCACGCTCGTGCACCCCGGGCGCATCGCCACGCCGTACGGCGTGCACGCGCGCACCTTCCTCGCCTACGAGCCCGCGCATCGCGACATCATCTACCCGCCCCACTCGGTGGCCGAGGCGATCCTGCACGCCGCCGCGCATCCGGTGCGCGACCTGCACGTCGGCTTCCAGGCCCGAGCGGTAGGAGCGCTCGCGGTGCTCGTACCGCGCCTCATGGATCGCGTGATGGAGCGCTACATGTACTGGGGGCAGCGTTCGGATCGACTCGTCGCCCCGGATCGACGGGATGCGCTCTTCGAGCCCGGCGATGCGGCGCTGCGCGAGCGCGGCGAGCATTCCGGACTCGTGCGTGGCGGGAGCTGGTGGCTCGCCGCCCAGCGCCATCCGCGCGCCGCCGCACTCGGTGTCCTCGGTGCCGGACTGGCGGTGGCGGCGCTCGCGCGACGGCGGCGGCGTACGCGCCCGCTGCGCGACCCGCGACGACTCCTGCCGGCGGTGAGCGCTGGCGGACGGCGCGCGGGCGGTGCACCGTCCGCCGCGTGAAGCCCTTCGAACGACTCGACCGCGCGAGCGCCCCCGACGGGACGGAGCTCGTCCTCTACCGCCACGACGGCGACTACGTGATCCGCGTCGACGGCGTGGAGCTCATGTCGACACGGCGCCACCACTCGGAAGACGAACTCGCGACGCGCACCTGCACGCCGCTCGCCGACCACCCCGCGCCGCGCGTCTGCATCGGGGGGCTCGGCCTCGGCTTCACGCTGCGCCGCGCGCTCGAGCTCCTGCCTTCCGCGGCGACGGTGGTGGTGGTGGAGCTGGTGGAGGCGGTGCTCCGCTGGAATGCGGAGCCCGCGTATGCGCTCGCCGGCGACGCGCTGCGCGACCCGCGCGTGACCGTCGTGCATGGCGACGTGCACGCGGTGCTCGATGCACCGGCCGAGCCGTTCCACGCGATCCTGCTCGATGTCGACAACGGCGCCGACGCGCTGGTGCACCGCGGCAACGCGCGGCTCTACGACGATCGCGGCCTGCGGCGCGCGCTCGCGGCCGTGGTGCCGGGCGGCGTCGTCGCCTACTGGTCGGCCGATCGCGACGAGTCGTTCGCGCGGGCACTGCGACGCGTCGGCGCGCGGGTGGACGCCGTCGAGGTGCGGGCGCGCGCGAACAAGGGAGCACGCCACATGCTCTACCTCGCGAGACGCCCCGAGGCTGCTCGCGACGCGTCGGCCGCGCGTGCGTCGGATCGTCCCACCATCGCTCCGACATCGTCGCGCGACTGACGACGGGTGCGGCATGGCGCGTGCCCTCCGGGAGCCACGTCACGCCACCCGCACCCGTCGCACATGCCCTTCGCCATCCGTCACGTCCGCGAACGCAGTCGCCTCCCCGGCCTCCTCATCGGCGCGGGGCTCGGCGGCTTCGTCGACGGCATCGTGCTGCACCAGATCGCCCAGTGGCACAACATGGGATCGGCGATGCTCCCCCCGGTCACGATGGCGGCGATGTCGCGCAACATGCGATGGGACGGGCTCTTCCACGCCGCCACGTGGTGCCTGGTGCTGGCCGGCGTGCTCCTCCTCGCACGTGACGCGCACGCCGGCCGCCTGGTGCCGCGCACGCGCATGCTCGTCGGCCAGCTCGTCCTCGGCTGGGCGGCATTCAACCTGATCGAGGGGGTGATCGACCATCACCTGCTCGACCTGCACCATGTGCGCGACATGCCCGCGCACGTGCCGCTCTACGACTGGCTCTTCCTGCTCGTCGGCGGCGTGGGACTCGGCGCGCTCGGCTGGTGGCTCGCGCGCGGCGACCGGCGCGACCGGAACGCTTCTTGACTTCGTGCGGCGAGCGGGCCGCACACGTCGCAGGTCGCACGTGACGCGCCGCATCCCTCCGTCACTGGAGTCGTCATGCATCCGCTCGTCTGGCTCGGCGTCGCCTTCCTCGTGCTCTGGGGCGTGCTCTGGCTCGGCCTCAAGATCGTGAGCGGGGTGGTGCACCTGCTCATCATCGTCGGGCTCGCGCTGATCGTGTGGGGGCTCGTGCGTCGCGGCGCGCGCGCCGTCTCCAACCGCATCCACGGGTCGTGACCGTTCCCTTTCCCCGCCGCGTCGGCGACGAGCCGGCGCCGGTCTCCGCACCGGCGCCGTCGCCCGCGGTGACGTCGATCTCGCCGGGCGCCGCGTCGCCGGCGCCGAACGGCACGCTGCTCGTGCTGTCGATGGGTGCGGTGGCGCGTCGCACCGTGGTCATCGTCGGCACGGCGGCGACGGTGCTCGCGCTGCTCGCCTTCACCTGGTATGCGCGCCAGGTGCTGCTGGT
>JALOPO010000392.1 GCA_025453855.1 Gemmatimonadaceae bacterium | reverse complement strand
TCACGACTCCACCACCGCATGCTCCCCCGTGCGCCGGATGAGGCCGAGCTCGCGGTAGGTGCGGCGCAGTTCGGTGCGGAGGGTGGGGAGCGTGCGCGCGAACCAGGCGCAGAGGGCGAGGGCGGCGGCGGCGGAGGCGGCGATGGTGGGGGCGACGCCGATGCGTGCGGCGACGGCGCCGGCGAGGAGCGAGCCGATGGGGACCGAGCCGAGGAACGCGACGCCGTAGAGCGCGAGCACGCGACCGCGCAACGCGTCGGGGACGATCGTCTGCAGGATCGTGTTGGCGGCGGCGCTGGCGAGCACCAGCGCGCCGCCGGCGATGGCGAGCACCCCCATCGCGAGCGTCGCCTCGCGCACCATGGCCAGCGCGGCGAGGGCGGCGGCGAAGGTCAGCAGCGCGAACGCGATCCAGCGGCCGAGCCCCACCACGCTGCGACGGCGCGCGAGCATCCACGCCGCGACCAGTGCCCCCACGCCCCCCGAGGCCGAGAGCGCGCCGAACCCGCCCGCGCCGGCACCGAGTCGCTCGGTGGCGAGCGCGGGCAGGAGCGTCCCGTACGGCGCGGCGAAGGTGCCGACGAGCGCGATGAGGAGCAGCAGCGCACGGATCGCGGGCGAGCCGCGCACGAAGGCGAGCCCCTCCGCGAAGGCGCCGCGCACGCCGTCGCGATGCGGGGCGGGGGTGACGTGCGGCGCGAGGCGCATCGCGAGGAGCGAGCCGATCACGGCCACGAACGACAGCGCATCGATGGTGAAGCACCACGCCGTGCCGCCCGCAGCGAGCAGCGCGCCGCCGATCGCCGGCCCCACCAGCCGGCTCCCATTGAAGAGCGACGAGTTGAGCGCGATCGCGCTCGGCAGCGCGGCGCGGTCCTCGACCATGTCGGTCACGAACGCCTGGCGCGCCGGCGTGTCGAGCGCGACCACGACGCCCTGCAGCAGGCTCACCGCGTAGAGGTGCGAGACGTCGAGCGCGCCGGCGAAGGCGAGCGCGGCGAGCGTGGCGGCGAGCGCCATGAAGACGAGCTGCGTGCCGACCAGCGTGCGGCGGCGATCCCAGCGGTCGGCGAGCACGCCCGCCATCGGCGAGAGGACGACGGTGGGCGCGAGCGAGAGGAAGCTGACGAGGCCGAGCTGCCAGGTGGAGCGCGTGAGCTCGTAGACCGCCCACGACGTCGCGATGCGCGCCACCCACGTCCCGACGAGCGAGATCCCCTGGCCGGCGAAGAAGAGGCGGTAGTTGCGGAACGCCAGCGCGCTCGCACGCCGCACCGCCACCGCGGCACCGGTGCGCGTCGCGGTGGCGCTCATGCGCCCGTCGCCACGGCCGTCATGGGGCGCGGGCGCGCCGGCGCTCGCCGCGCACGAAGAGCGCGGCGCTCACGAGCGCCATGATCGCGAAGCTGAACCACTGGATCGCGTAGCTCTGGTGGTTGGCCTCGTCGAGCCGGGGCGGGACGAGGCGCGGCGGCACGCCGACGGCGCGCGGATTGGAGTCGCCGCGCTGCACGAGCAGCAAGGGGAGGACCGGCGCTCCCGTCATGCGCGACGCCGACACGACGTCGAGCTGCCGGAAGGCGATCGGGACGCGGCCGGGGATCGTCGTCGCGCCCGGCGCCTCGGCGAGCGGGAGGACGAAGCCGTCGATGACCTGCGTCGTGTCCCCCTCGCGCCAGCGCATGAGGTCGACCGTCTCGCCATCGGGGGCGTAGACCCAGCCGCGCACCACGAGGACGAGCGTGTCACGGTCGGCGATGCGGAGCGGCGTGACGAGCCAGACGCCGGGTGATCCGTTGCGCGTGCGCGTGGTGAGCACGAGCTCGTGCGCCCAGAGGAAGCGGCCACGCGCGATGGCGCGGCGGTAGCGGAGCGCGGCGCTGTCGCGCGGGAGGGCGAACGGGTCGACGGGCGGCTGCGCGAGGCGGGCCTCGACGCGGGCGTTCACGGTGCGGCGCCAGGCGAGGCGATCGAGCTGCCAGACGCCGAGTCGGGCGAAGAGCGCGGCGATGGCCACGGCGATGCCGGCGAAGACCCAGGCGCGCGTACGGACGCGGGCCACGAACTAGAACAGCGTCATCTGCTCGCCGAGCTGCTCGGGGAGCACGGGCGTCTGCCCGAGGAGGCGCTGCAGCTGGCGGACGCTCTCGGGGCTGTGCCCGGAGAAGTGGTTGTTCACGAAGCCGTAGATCTCGTCGACGCGCTCGGCCAGCCCGCGGATGGCGGCGGCCCAGGCGTTGAGCTCGCGCGTACGATCGACCTGCACGTGCGAGTAGTCGGTGAAGTCGCGGTTGGGGCCCATCCAGCGCAGGTAGGCCACCGGCGAGGTGGGCGTCTCGGCCAGCGCGAGCATCTGCTTGCGCGGGATCCAGCGCGCGTCGGTGAGCGTGAGCCCCACGCGGTACTCGCGCAGGAGCGCCATGACCCCCTCGTTGATCCAGCCGCGCTGGCGGAACTCGACGGCGAACGGGATCTCGCGCGTGGGGAGCGTCGGCAGGTAGGCGGCGAGCGCCGGGAGCTCGGAGGGGGCGAAGTCGGGGCCGAGCTGGATGAGGACGATGCCGAGCTTGTCGTCGAGCTCGCGGGCGCGATCGAGGAAGAGGTTCGTCAGCTCCCCCGAGTCGCGCAGCCGGTTGTCGTGCGTGATCTCCTGCGGGAGCTTGAGCGCGAACTTGAAGCCGGCGGGGACACGGTTGGCCCACCCACGGACGGTCCGCACGGAGGGAATCGCGTAGAACGTCGAATCGACTTCGACGGTCTCGAATGCGCGCGAGTAGACCGAGAGGTACTCGGTCGCCTTGGTCGCGGTGGGGAAGAACGGACCCACCCATCCGTCGTAGTTCCAGCCCTGGGTCCCGAGCCGGATCGTGGCAGCCATGCGCGAAAGGTGGGCTCCGGGGCGGGTTCGGCAAAGGGTGGGACCGGCCCCGATCCACGTGCGCGGTCAT
>JALOPO010000391.1 GCA_025453855.1 Gemmatimonadaceae bacterium | reverse complement strand
GCGCGTGAGCGGCACCACCTCGTCCTCGCCGAGGAGACCGAAGTAGCCGCGCTTGATCCCGAGCACCTCCCAACCACGGTTCAGGGCGGAGAGGGTGGCGGCCCGGATGACGGCGTTCAGGCCGGGGGCGTCGCCCCCTCCGGTGGACAGCGCGATTCGCATGCGAGGAGCTCTGAGGTCGAACGGCGGCAACGACGGGCACGCAGGGCGCGTTCACCGTCGTCGCTCGGGGTCGGCACAAGATAGCGGCATCGGGGCGCAGGCTACCCGTCGATCGCGGACTTCGCCGGTTGCCGCCTCGCCGGATGGCGATCGCCCCGGCATCGCGCCATCGTCCCCGCCCGTCCACGCCCGTGCACGCCCCTGCCGCCCTGCCCACCGCGCCCATCATGCCCCGTCCGCCGCTGCGCAGCTCCTGCCAGACCGTCGCCCGCCTGCTCGTGGTCGCCGCGGCGGTGATCGCACCGATGCGCGGTGCGGCGCAGGCGGTGACCGCCGCCCCGCTCCCCGCACCGCTGACGCAGGCGATCGACGCGGCGATCGCCGCCACGCTCCCGCGCGTGGTGGCCTGGCGCCGCGACATCCATGCGCATCCGGAGCTGAGCTGGCAGGAGGCGCGCACCGCGGCCTTGGTCGCCGAGCACCTGCGCACCCTCGGCCTCGAGGTGCGCGCGGGTGTGGCCGGGACGCACGGCGTGGTCGGCATCCTCAAGGGCGCGCGCCCCGGCCCGGTGGTCGCGCTCCGCGCCGACATGGATGCGCTCCCCGTGGTCGAGCAGACCGGCCTCCCCTTCGCGAGCACCGTGCGCGCCACCTACAACGACAACGCGGTCGGGGTGATGCACGCCTGCGGCCACGACACGCACGTCGCGATCCTCATGGGGGTCGCCTCGGTGCTGCGCGGCATGCAGGCGCAGCTCCCCGGGACCGTCGTCTTCGTCTTCCAGCCGGCCGAGGAGGGCGGCGCGAACGCGGGCGGCGGGGCGGTGAAGATGATCGAGGGCGGCGCGCTGTCGTCACCGAAGGTCGATGCGATCTACGGCCTGCACTCGTGGCCGGGCCCCGTGGGCACCGTCGCGCTGCGTGCCGGCGCACTCATGGCGAGCACCGACAACTTCCGCGTCGTGGTGCGCGGCCGGCAGACGCACGGCGCGCAGCCGTGGGGCGGCATCGACCCGATCGTCACCGGTGCCGCGATCGTCACCGAACTGCAGTCGATCGTGAGTCGGCGAGTGGACCTCACCACCGGCCCCGCGGTCGTCACCACCGGCATCTTCAACGGCGGCGTGCGCGAGAACATCATCCCCGACAGCGCGGTGCTGCGCGGCACCATCCGCACCTTCGCGCGCGAGACGCGACAGCGCGTCTTCGAGGAGGTGCGCCGCCTCGCCACCAACGTGGCCGAAGCCCATGGCGCGACGGCCGAGGTGACGATCACCGAAGGCTACCCGGTGACGGTGAACGATCCGCGCTGGTTCCCGCGTCCCCTCGCCGTGCTGCAGCGCGCGCTCGGCGACGACAAGGTGCTCGAGAGCCGTCTCTCGATGCCGGCCGAGGACTTCTCGTTCTACATGGAGCGCGTCCCCGGCGCCTTCTTCTTCCTCGGTGGCACCCCCGTCGGCACGGATCCGATGACCATCGCCCCCAATCACTCGCCCTTCTACGACGTCGACGAGGGCGCGCTCCCGGTGGGGATGAAGGCGCTCGCGCACCTGGCGGTCGATGCGCTCGTCAACGGCGTGCCGCCGACGGTGCGCGCCGCCCGATGAGCGACGGTCCCGCGACGCCGGCGCTCGTCATCCTCGACTGCGACGGCGTGCTCGTCGACAGCGAGCGGCTGATGCAGGTGGAGTTCTCGGCGATGCTGCACGAGATCGGGCTGCCGATGACGCCGGCCGAGACGGCGCGCACCTTCCTCGGTCGCTCGATGCCGAACTGCCTGCGCATCATCGAGGAGCGCCTCGGCCATGCCGCACCGGCCGGCTTCCTCGACGAACTGCAGCGGCGCGCCTTCGCCGTCTTCGCGCGCGACCTCGTGCCGGTCGCCGGCGCCCCCACCCTGCTCGATGCGCTCGACGCCGCGGGGATCCCGTACTGCGTGGCGTCGAGCGGGAGCCACGAGAAGATGCGCACCACGCTGGGCCGCACCGGGCTGCTCGCGCGACTCGACGGGAAGCTCACCTCGTCGCTCGAGGTGCCGCGCGGCAAGCCCTGCCCCGACGTCTTCCTGCTCGCCGCGTCGCGCATGGGCGCCATCGCGCGCGACTGCGTGGTGATCGAGGACTCGCCCCTCGGCATCGAGGCGGCGGTGGCCGCGGGGATGCGCGCGATCGGCCTCGCCGACCTCGCCCCGGCGGCACGGCTCGCGGAGGCCGGCGCGTGGATGGTCGTCTCGCACCTCGACGCGGTCGCGCCGCTGCTCGGCATCGCGTCGCGCACGCGAACGATGACACCGGCGTGATCCGGGTTATCGCGCGCACGTGATCGCGGTGCACCATGCGCGCACCCGAACCCCGAGGTGCCCATGCGCATCGGCGCGACGCTCCCCGAAGTCCTGCTCTGCCTCGTGATCGCCACCGTGCTCGCGGGCATCACCGTCCCCGCGGTGGTGCGGCTCCGTGACCGCATCAGCGTGCGCCTCGCCGCCGGCGACGCCGTGCGCGCCCTCGCCGACGCGCGCGCCGCCGCACTCACCGCCGCCCGCCGCACCGCCGTGCGCCTCGACACCGCGACCACCGCCCTCGTGGTGCACGCCGGCAGCGACACGCTCCGCGTCGTCCCGCTCGCCGGCTACGGCGTCCGCCTGCAGGCGACCCGCGACTCCATCGCCTTCGGCCCCCACGGCCTCGGCTGGGGCGCCGCCACCACCACCATCACCATCCGCCGCGGCACCGCCCAGACCGCCCTTGCCGTCTCCCGCCTCGGTCGCGTGCGACGAAGCTGAGGGGG
>JALOPO010000390.1 GCA_025453855.1 Gemmatimonadaceae bacterium | reverse complement strand
CGTCTACGGGGGCCACGTGCTCTCGCTGGCGCGGCACCTGTCGTTCAACGGGCTGGCGAACGCGCTCGGCCCCGTCGCGATCCACGGCGGGCGGCACGTCGCCCCGTCGTTCGCGGGCGACACGATCCATTGCTGGAGCGAGATCCTCGCCACCGATCCGCTGCCGGGGCGCACCGAACGTACGATCCGGCGGTCGTGCTCGACCTCGACTATTCGGTGGCGATGGTGCGGCGCTGATCGTTGCGCTCGCATCGCTGAAGTACAACGACGTGGAACGGCGGGGAACCACGGGACAACGACGGGGAACGACGGGAGCTCGTGACGGCGCCAGCAGGCGGTGCCACAAGCGATCCTGCGCGCGAGTCTACCTGCGCTCGGGCGATGTCTGCTCTTGGGCGACCGGCCGACCCGTCGTTTCCCGTCGTTGTCCCGTGGTTTCCCGCCGTTCCATGCAGTTGCCGTTCGGCGGTCCTCTCAGAGGATGTACCGCCGCAGGTCCTCGTCCTCGACGAGTGCACCGAGCCGCGAGCGGACCATGGCGGCGTCGACGGTGAAGGTGGCGCCGGACGACTCGGGGAGCTCGTAGGGGAGCTCGTAGGGGAGCTCGTAGAGGAGCTCCTCGAGGAGCGTGGTGAGCACGGTATGGAGGCGGCGCGCGCCGATGTTCTCCATGCGCTGGTTGGCGCGGGCGGCGACCCTGGCCAGTTCCTCGATGCCATCGTCCGCGAACGCGAGCGTGCTCCCCTCGGCGGCGACGAGTGCGGCGTACTGCCGCGTGAGGGCGGCGTCGGGCTCGGTCATGATGCGCACGAAGTCGCGCTCGGTGAGCGGCTGGAGCTCGACGCGGATCGGGAAGCGCCCCTGCAGTTCGGGGATCAGGTCGCTCGGCTTCGCCACGTGGAAGGCACCGGCGGCGATGAAGAGGACCTTGTCGGTGCGCACCATGCCGTACTTGGTGCTGACCGTGCTCCCCTCGACGATCGGGAGCAGATCGCGCTGCACCCCCTCGCGGCTGACGTCGGGGCCGCCCCCCTGGGCGCCGCGACCGCCGGCGATCTTGTCGACCTCGTCGAGGAAGACGATCCCCGTCTCCTCGGCCCGCTCGACCGCCTCGCCGACGAGATCATCGCGATCGAGCAGGCGGTCGTACTCGAGTTCGAGGAGCGTGCGGCGCGCCTCGGCGACGGTCATGCTGCGGCGCTTGGTGCGCTTGGGAAGCATGTCCTGCAGCGCCTGCTGGAACTGCTCCATCCCCTCCGGCGCCCCCTGCGGGGTGGCCATGCCGAGCATCGGCGCGCCGCGGACAGGGACCTCGATGTCGACGCGCCGCTCCTCCATGCCGCCATCGCGCAGCAGGGCGCGCATCTTCTCGCGCGTCCGCTGGTGCCGGTCGCGCTCGGCGGGATCGAGCGTCGGCGCGATCGCGGGGCCGCGCGACGGCGCGGCGAACGGACCGGCCGGTGCGTCGGACGCACCCGGCTCGCGCGCGGGGGCGGCGTCGGCGGGCGTCGGCAGGAGCGCATCGAGCAGGCGCTCCTCGACGCGCTCGCGCGCGACCGTCTCGAGCTCGCCCTTGCGCTCGTCGCGCACGAGCGTGATCGCGTTCTCGACGAGATCGCGCACCATGCTCTCGACGTCGCGCCCGACGTAGCCGACCTCGGTGAACTTGCTCGCCTCGACCTTCACGAACGGGGCGCCGGCGAGCTTCGCGAGGCGGCGCGCGATCTCCGTCTTGCCGGAGCCCGTGGGGCCGATGAGGATGATGTTGTTCGGATTGATCTCGGCGCGCATCGCCTCGGGGGCCTGCTGGCGACGCCACCGGTTGCGGAGCGCGATGGCGACCGCCTTCTTGGCGGCGTCCTGCCCGATGATCCAGCGATCGAGCTCGGCGACGATGCGGCGCGGCGTCAGCGCGGCGAGGCGGGTGAGCGCGCGTTCGGTGCGTGGGGACGGCATGGGTCGGGTCCCGCCTCAGCCCTGGGGCTCGAGCACGGTGATGTTCGTGTTCGTGTAGACGCAGATCTCGCCGGCGATGCGGAGGGCGCGCTCGACGATCTCGCGTGGGGGCAGGTCGGTGTTGCGCACGAGGGCGCGGGCGGCGGCCATGGCGTACATGCCGCCCGAGCCGATCGCGATCACGCCGTCGTCGGGCTCGATCACGTCGCCCGTGCCACCGACGATGAAGCCGTGGTCGGCATCGCAGGCGATGAGGAGCGCCTCGAGGCGCCGCAGCACCCGATCGGAGCGCCACTCCTTGGCGAGTTCCACGACCGCCTTGGGGAGGTTGTCGCGGTAGCGCTCGAGCATCGCCTCGAAGCGCTCGAAGAGGGTGAAGGCGTCGGCGGCGGCGCCGGCGAAGCCGGCGAGCACCCGGCCGTCGCGCAACCGGCGCACCTTGACGGCGCCGGCCTTCACGATGGTCTGCCCCATGCTCACCTGGCCGTCGCCCGCGATGGCGACCTGCCCGTCGCGGCGGACGGCGAGAATGGTGGTGGCGTGGAAGACGGGAAGATTCGACATGTGACTCCGTGCTACCCCGCTCAGGCGCGCGGGTGCGCCTTGGCGTAGGCCTGCTTGAGGCGCTCGACGCTGGTGTGCGTGTAGATCTGGGTGGTGGCGACGCTCGCGTGGCCGAGCAGCTCCTGGACGGCGCGCAGCTCGGCGCCGGCATCGAGCAGATGCGTGGCGAAGGTGTGCCGGAGCGCGTGCGTGGTGGCCCCGTCGGGGGCGTCGACGAGCGCGAGCAGTCCGGTCATGGCGAGCTGGATGCCGCGCGCGCTCAGCCGCTGGCCGCGCGGGTTGAGGAACCACGCGTCGCGCGAGACGCCGGCACCGAGCCGACGCACGAGCGCGTCGCGCACGGCCTCGTAGTTCACGAGGGCGAGCCGGGCCGCGTCGCCGAACGGCACGATCCGCTCCTTGCGCCCCTTGCCGCGCACCTTGGCGCGTCGGGCGACGAGATCGAGATCGCGCCGGTCGAGCCCGTGCAGCTCGCCGAGGCGCATGCCGGTGGCGTAGAAGAGCTCGAGCATGGCGAGATTGCGCACGTCGGTGAAGCGCCCCTCCATGGCGCGCGTCGCCGCCGCCTGGAGCAGGGTGTCCATCGTCGCGCGGTCGAGGTGCGCCGGGAGGTGACGTCCGCGCCTGGGCGCACGTACCGCCCGGGCCGGGTTCGCCTCGATCACCTCTTCCCGATGGAGCCACCGGTAGAAGCCGCGCACCGCCGAGAGGGTGCGCGCGATCGAGCGACGCTCGAGCCCGGCCCGGTGCAGCTGGCCGAGGAAGGCGCGGATCACGCCGCGATCGACGGCCGCGATGTCCCACGCGTCGCCGCGTGCCTGCTCGGCGAGGAAGGCCGTGAAGCGGGCGAGATCGGCCGTGTAGGCCGTGCAGGTCGCCGCCGCGAGGTTGCGCTCCTTGGCGATCCAG
>JALOPO010000026.1 GCA_025453855.1 Gemmatimonadaceae bacterium | reverse complement strand
GCGATGGCCGATGATGCGAAGGCGAAGGCCGGTGAAGCGGCCAAGAAGATGAAGCCCTGATCCTCACCGACGCACGCACGACCTCGACGCCCCGCGGCCACTCCGGCCGCGGGGCGTCGTCGTCACGCGGACCGGACGTCGCGGCGCGCGGTGGCCCGGCGTCTGCGCTGGCCGGTGGTGGCAGTGCACCACCGTCCATCGTCACGCCGACCAGCTCATGACACGCACACGCACCGCACGCACCGCATCACTCGCCATCGCGTCGCTCCTCGCCCTCGCCGCCTGCGGTGATGGTCGCGACCAGGAAGGGCCCGCCGAGAACGCCGCCGAAGCCGCTGTCGACAGCCTAGGCGCCGCGGCGGGACATGCCGCCGACAATGTGGATCGTGCGGCCGACAGCGCTGGTGCACGCGCCGAGCGTGCGACCGACAGTCTGGGCGACCGTACGGAACGCGCCGCCGAACGGGCCGATGCGGCGCTCGAGCGCACCGGCGATCGCATCGAGCGCGCGGGCGACACGGTGCGCAAGCGGACCGCCGATGCGCTGCGCGGCGCCGCCCGCGCGACCGATCCGCGCAACTGACCTCGCGCCTGTCGCGTGCACGCTCCGCCTGCGTGCACGCGACGCCGTCCGGCGCACGGGCACGGCGACGTGATCGGATCCGGGTGCCGCCGTGTGTCGCCCTGATGCGACACGGCGAGCGACTTGCGCCACCGCGACTCAGTCGGCGGCGACCAGTTCCTCACGCATCGGTCGCACGCTCAGCTCGCGGCGGCGCACGAGGCGGGCGAGCGCGATCCCGCTCGCCATGGCGAGCGTGATCTCGATCGCACCGACCAGCGAGAAGATCTGCGCGTAGCGCACCGATCCATCGGCATCGCGCAGCAACGTCACCAACGCGCCGCCCACCGCCGGGCCGAGCAGGAAGCCGACCGACCCCGCGATCTGGAAGGCGCCGAAGATCCCTTCCCCGGCGCGATGCGCGACCTCGCTCGTGAGGAGCAGGTTGGGCGCGAACATGAGCGCGCTCAGCACCCCGCTCAGCACCATCAGCAGCGGCAGCGTCTCGAGCGCCACCTGCCCGTAGAGCGCGAAGACGACGCCGAACGCCACGTTCGAGAGCACCAGCGGGCGGTACCATCCGAAGCGATCGGCGAGGCGACCGGCGGGCCAGCAGAGCGCGGCGAACGGGAGCAGGAAGAGCGACATGAGCAGCCCGCGCTGCGCCCCGGTGGCGCGATGCACGTCGCCGAGGAAGAGCGTGAAGGTGCTCACGAAGACGCCGATCGCGAACCGATCCATGAACGCGTAGGCGAGCGGCACCCAGGCGAGCCGCATGCGGATGTTCCACGCGTACCGTCGCACGGGCGCCGCCGCCATGAGCGCCGCCGGCACGCGGACGGCGAACGCCGCCACCGCCGCCGCGACGAACAGTCCGGCGCCCACCACGTACACGAGCGATGGATCGCGATCGACGAGCCGCCCGCCAAGCGGCGAGCCGAGGGCCACGCCGAGCATGAGGCTCGTGCCGAGGAGCCCGAGTGAGGCGCCGCGCCGTGGGCCGGCGACGCGATTCGCGGCCACCATCAGCAGCGTGATCGCCGGCAGGTGCAGCGCCCCGTCCAGTGCGCGCAGCCAGAGCAGCGCGCCGAGCGACGGCGCCACGCGCATCGCCAGGAAGACGATGGCGTTCGCGAGCAGCAGCGCCGCCAGCCACCAGTGGAGCGCGCCATGTCGGCGCTGGGCACGCATCACCAGCGGCACCGCGACGATCCCGGCGAGCATGTTCACCGTCATGAACAGGTGCGCATCGCCGGCGCTCCCCCCGTGTGCGACCCGCACCAGCTCGTGCAGCCCGGGCACGAGGAGCGTGACCGGGACGAGGGTGAGGATCGTGGCCAGGGCGACGAGCGCGCGCGTCATCGCGCCAAAGCTACCGGTCTGCCGCCGTCGGTCGAAGCGTGGGGCCATGCCGGGAAGTGTCGGGTCGGACGTGACGGTGGGTGACCGCCCGGGTCAGAGCGCGTCGCCCAGGCAGGGGAGCAGGGAGCGGGCCTCGATCACCGTCTCCGCCTCGGCCCGCCTGACGAGCTCCCGCGTCACCGGCGCGCCCGTGAGCGCCAACCGCAGCCAGCGATGCGCCTCGGGTTCCGCATCGGGGGCCGGCGCCATGGCCCACCGGGCGAGTGCGGTGCGCACCCGGGGCGCGAGGACGGCGTCCACGACCTCGATGGCGGCCGCACGCACCGGCGCCAGCCGCGCGCGCTGCAAGGGCGTGCAGGCGACCGGCCGAACCCGGAGCGCCGCCCCGTCGACCCCCGACGCACTGGCCGTCAGCGGGAAGGTCGAGGCGGGGCCGGTGCGAAGCGGGACCGAGGCGGCCAGGCGCGCCAGCGCACCGATGTCGGCCACCGCCCCGTCGCCCATGTACGCGGGCGCACGCTGGGCGAGACTGGGCATGGCGTCGAGAAGCGCCGCGAGCGCGGCATCCCGCGCGCCGAACGCGTCGGGCCGCGCCGCCGATGCGTACCCGGGCGTCCATGCATCCTGGACCGAGGTGAGCGCGCCGTCGCTGCGCCCCATGCGCGCGAGTGCCGCCGCCATGTACCAGTCACCGCCACGCGCGAGCAGCTCGGCCGGCCGTCGCGCCTCGCGCGCGCGGCGCGAGTCGGGGGCACTCGCCGTCGGGACCGCGAGCGATGCCAGCCGCGCCAGCGGTGCGGCGAGGGGCGCGCGGCGGCGCGGCGCATCACGCATCGCCAGGTCCGTCGCGTAGCTCCCGCGCCGACCGAGTTCGTCGCGTGCGACCTGCCAGTCGATGTCGTGCAGCAGCTCGTGCCCCACGGCGCCGAAGCCCGTGGCGACCGGCAGCAGCAACGTGCGGGTGGCGGGATCGTGCAGCGCGAGTGCCTCCTCGTCCACGCGCCCGCCCACACGCAGCTGCAGCCCGCGCACGCTCGTCAGCGGAAAGACCGCGCGCAGCGAGGCGACGGCGGTCGCCACCTCGCGCGCATACCACGGGCGCCATTCCTCCGGCACTTCGTCGCCGAAGCGCAGGCTGCCGAGACCGAGGCGGGCGACGACGGTCGCCGGTTCCGGCGTGGGGAGCCCGGGATGCCAGGCCACCTCCTGCGCCACCACGCGCAGCCCCTGTGCGACGAGGATCGACGCCACGTCGGCCGCCGGCTGGATCACCGGATCACGCCTGGCATCGGCGAGCGCCGCCACGAACGCTTCCTCGTGCGTCGCCGCCGCGAACGCGCTGGCCCCGTGGCGCCAGCCATCCCCCCTGATCGCGCGCACGAGCGACACCGCATCCATGAGCGGCAGGCGCACCTGCGGGCGCGGAGGATGGCGCGTCACGCTCGGCAGCGCGCGCAATGCGGCGCTCACGCGGGCCGGTGCCGAGGCTCGCACCGGCGTCACCGCACCGGTGCGGGCGGCCGCGGTGAGGCGTTCGACGAGCACCGGCACGCGCGCGGCCACGCGGCGCGCATCGGCCGGCGCATCGGCGAGCGACGGCTGCTCGCTCTGCAGCAGGCGTGCGGCGCGCCAGTCGGCCACCACCTGCAGGGCATCTCCATCGCCACGCACCGCGGCGGCGATCACGCGCTGCGCGTCGAGGCGCGCACGCAGGCGATCACGCACCAGGACCGCCGTCGCCCCCACGAGTGGGGTCGCGCGCTGATGCAGGACGCCATCCGCAGCGGCGACGAGCGCGGCGATGCGCAGCGCGTCGAGCGTCTCGGGCGAGCGATCATCACCCACCGCGCGTGCGATCGCCCGCGCCAGTGCCGCGCCGGCGCCGTGCACCGAGTCGGCGCTGGCTGCGACCGCCAGTGCGTCGCCCGCACCGGGCGGCAACGCCTCCGCCTCGGCCGTGCGCGCGAGCAGCGCCCACGCGACCTGTCGGCGCGTGTGCGGGCGCAGTCGCGGATCGAGGCGCGCGAGGTCGATCAGCCTGAACGGGCTGCCGAGCGCATCGCGCTGCCGCGCGAGGTAACTCCAGGCGAGCACGTCGTCACCGCCGAGCGGTGACCCGCGCACCGCCACGCGCGCCTCGACCGAATCGGCGAAGCGCGCCGCCGCCGCCAGCTGCGCACGGGTCATCGAGCGCGCATCACTGCGCCGGCTCCCCAGCACGCCGATCAGCACCAGCACGAACACCACCAGCGCGACCACATGCAGTGGCCACGCAGTGGCTGCTCGGGATCGGCCCTGGCGGATCATCGATCCATCCTACACGGAACCGGTCGTCCGTGCGCCATCGCGACCGGGCGCCAACCGGGCCGCAACGCACGGCCGGCGACGTCACCGCATCGTGACGCCGCCGGCTCCACGTCCGCGGTCGACTTCGTCGCCGACCGGGCCGTCCCCGGCGCGCAGCCGGGACTCGTGTTGTCCCTCGCGATCCGGCTCGTCGCGCACCAGCTGACGCGACGAGCCGGTCAGCTCCTTACGGACGCGAGGTGCTGTCGGTGCGCACGCCCGCGTTCCGGCCGGCGGCCGAATCGCTCAGCACGCGCTCACCCTGCACCGGGGCCGCCTCGGCCGCCGACACGTTGCCCGTGCCCTGACGGAGCTCCGCGCTCTCGATCACGAAGGTCACGCGGCGGTTGCGCTCGGCGCCCGGATCGTCCTTCTGGGCGCCCGGCACGACCTGACGCGTGGTGCCCATGCCGATCGCGCGGATCGTCGCGCCCGTCAGCCCGCGCTCGGCGAGCAGCTGCTTCACGTTCTCCGCGCGCGCCTGCGACAGGCGCTTGTTGTACCCCTCCGTCCCGGCCGGATCGGCGAAGCCCTCGACGGTGATCGTCGCCGTCGGGTAGTACTTCGTGGCGATCTCGGCGAAGCGCTGCAGCCCCGCGCGGTCCTGGTCACGGACCATGGCGTCGTCGAAGCCGAACGTGACCGGCATCACGACCTGCAGGCCGTTCTCGGCCTTCGCGATGCGGGCATCGTACTCCGAGCGGAGGTCGCTCAGCTCCTTGCGGAGCTCGGCGCGCAGGCCGGCGAGGTCGGCACCCAGGACGCTGTCGGCGCGCATGCGCTCGGCGCGCTCGGTGGCGATCTGCTCGCGGGTCACGTTCATCTCGCGCTTGAACGACTTGCTCGTCACGCAGGCGGTCAGCGACGCGCCAGCGACGACGAGAGTGGTCGCGCGAAGCAGGTGCGTACGGATCATCATCGGTGGCGTCTCCATGCTGCTGGGAACTGCTTGAAAGGGGCGACCATTCCACGATCGCGGTACTGGCCGCAACAAGTGCCAGAAGCGTGCCAGATCGCGCAACTCGTTGTCGAGGAACGACTTCCGCACTGACCTCGACGACCGGGTCGGGATCCGGTGCCGAATTCGTGACCTCCGCACGACCCGGGCGTCCGCGCGTGCGCCCCTACGGTGGCATCGGAAGCGGGGCACCGGTAGACTCGACCACGCCCCCGCACCCGCCGGCATGCCCCCCTTCGATCCCGACCGCGCTCGCGACTATCCCGCCGTGATCGGCGTCGACGAGGTCGGGCGCGGCGCGCTCTGCGGGCCGGTAGTGGTGGCCGCGGTCTGGTTCGATCCGGTGGCGATCCCGGCGTCACTCCTTGGCGCGCTCGACGACAGCAAGCGGCTGGCGGCCGCCCGCCGTGACCAGCTCGCCGACGCACTGCTCCAGGTGGCGCGCGTCCGCATCGCGGCCACCTCGGCGGCACGGATCGACCGACGGGGGATCCGCACGATGACGCTCGATGCCATGCGGCGCGCGGCCCACGGGCTCGCCATCGACGCACTCGTCCTCGTCGACGGCATCGACCGGCCGCCGGGGCTCGACCTCACCTGCGAGACGCGCGTGAAGGGCGATGCGACGGTGCCGCAGATCGCCGCGGCCTCGATCGTCGCCAAGAGCTGCCGCGACCGGCTGCTCGTCCGCCTCGCGCGCCGTCATCCCGGCTATGCCTGGGAACGCAACGCCGGCTACGGCACCGCCGAACATCTCGCTGCCCTGGCGACGCTCGGTCCGACGCGTCACCATCGCCAGTCGTTCGCCCCCGTCTCGCAGGCGGCGCTCGCACTCTGACGATCGGCCCATCGCTGCCACGCCTCCGGCACGCGCGTCGTCGCTCGCCGACGCGCGGACCGGTACGGCTGTTGCCGCCGTGCAGCTGCAGGCGCCGTCGCATCATGCGACGGCACGCGGCGACGGAGGACTGCATGCAGCACGACGAACAGGTGCCGGTGAGCGAGGCTGCGCGCGCCGATCACGCGGCGGACGATGGCACGCACGAGGTGCTGCCCGACGTGGCGTACGAGCGGCTCGTGCTGGTGAACGTGGTGCTGCTGGGCGAGGCGGGGGCCGGCGATGGTCGCTGGGTGCTGGTCGATGCGGGCGTCCCCGGAAGCGCGGGGACCATCCGCCGGGCCGCGGAGCGTCGCTTCGGACGCGATGCGCGGCCGAGCGGGATCGTCCTCACGCATGCGCACTTCGATCACGTGGGCGCCCTGGCGACGCTCGCCGACAAATGGGACGTGCCGATCTGGGCGCACACGCTCGAGCTGCCGTACCTGGATGGCTCGCGCGCCTATCCTCCCCCCGATCCATCCGTGGGCGGCGGCCTCATGGCGCGTCTCTCGCCGCTCTTCCCGCGTGATCCGATCGACGTGTCGCCGCGGCTGCGGCCGCTCCCCGACGATGGAGCGGTCCCCGGACTTCCCGGATGGCGCTGGCTCCATACGCCCGGACACACCGAAGGACACGTCTCGCTCTGGCGCGCAGCCGACCGCACGCTGGTGGCCGGCGATGCGGTGATCACCACGCGACAGGAATCGGCGTACGCGGTCCTCGCGCAGCGTCCCGAGGTGCACGGGCCGCCGCGCTACTTCACGCCCGACTGGATCGGCGCACGGCGATCGGTGGAGCGGCTGGCCGCGCTCGACCCGGCGCGACTGGTCACCATGCACGGCCACGCACTGGCCGGCCCCGAGATGCGCGATGCGCTCGCCACGCTCGCGGCACGCTTCGATGATCTCGCCGTACCGTCGACGGGGCGGTACGTGCCGTCACGGCTCGCGTCGCCGCCCTGACGACGCGGCACGGGAGGACGGCACCGGAACGACGTGCGCCCCGCCGTCGCGATCGACGGCGGGGCGCAGTGCATGCACGCTAAGGTGACGCGGCGCTTACTTCGCGGACGGGGTGCTCGACCGGGGGGCGACCTTGCGCTCCTTGATGCGGGCCGCCTTGCCGGTGACGTTGCGCAGGTAGTAGAGCTTCGCGCGACGCACGCGACCACGCCGCACGACGGCGATGTCGGCGAGCATCGGGCTGTGCACCGGGAAGATGCGCTCCACGCCGATGCCGTTCGAGATCTTGCGGACCGTGAAGGTCTCGCTGACGCCCGACCCGCGCCGCGCGATCACGACGCCCTCGAAGGCCTGGAGGCGCTCCTTCTCGCCTTCCTTCACGCGCACGTTGACGCGCACGGTGTCGCCCGCACGGAACGGCGGGACGGTGCGCATCCACTCCTTCTGGGTTTCGATGAACGGGTGCATATGACGCTCTGGGGCGCCGCCCGGAGGGCGCGCCGGCACGGGTGATCGACTGCGAGCCGAGCAAGGTAACCCGGACTCGGCCGCGATGCCACCCCGACCGGGCGGCGCTGGCGGAACGGGAGTCTGTCACGCCGGCGGTACCGGTACCAGCTTGCGAGGCCGCCACGGCCGAGCCGCCCCTGCGGTACTCGATGCCCCGCCCCTCGCCGACCCTCCCCGTGCCCGCTCCCTGCTCCCGTGCGGTCCGCACCCTCGCCGTCCTGCCGCTCCTCGCGGCACGGATGGCGCTCCCGGCGCAGCCTGCCGCGCCCGTCTACCCGACGACCGCCACCGTCCCCCACGTCGACGACTATCACGGCACCCCGGTGCCCGATCCGTATCGCTGGCTCGAGGACGACACCGCCAGCGCCGTGAAGGCCTGGGTCGGGTCGCAGAACGCCGTCACCAGTGCGTGGCTCGGCGCGATCCCGTGGCGCGGCCAGCTCGCGCAGCGGATCCGCGCGCTCCAGAACTATCCGCGCACCGGCGCCCCCATCCGCCGTGCCGGCTGGTACCTCTGGACGCGCAACAGCGGGCTCCAGGACCAGTCGGTCTGGTACATCCGGCGAGGCGAACGCGGCGCGGCCCGCGTCCTCATCGACCCCAACGTGCTCGATCCGGCCGGGACGACGCGCTACGGCGGCTTTCGCGTGGATCGGCGCGGCACGCATGTGGGCTACACCATCTCGCGGGCCGGCTCCGACTGGCAGGAGATCCGCGTGCTCGACCCCGTCACGGGGCGCGATCGCGCCGATCGCGTGCGCTGGGTGAAGGTCTCGGGGATCGCGTGGTGGAAGGACGGCTTCTTCTACAGCCGCTACCCCGCCCCCGCCGACACGACCAAGGCGCTCAGCGTCCGGAACGAGGACCATCGCGTCTTCTACCATCGCGTGGGGACGCCGCAGTCGGCCGACGTGCCGGTGTTCGCCGATCCCGCGCATCCGCAGCGCTTCCACACGGTGAGCACCACCGAGGACGAGCGCTGGGCGGTGCTCACGATCAGCGATCGCGGGCGCGGCAAGGACGGCAACGAGCTCTGGGTGCGCGACCTCGCGGGCGGCGACACGACCTGGCGCCCGCTGGTGCGCGGCTTCGACCACATCACGAGCGTCCTCGACACCGATGGCGACGATGCGCTGCTCCTGCTCACCAATCGCGGCGCCCCGAACCGGCGCGTGGTGCGCGTCCGCGTCGCCGATCCCGACCCGGCGCGGTGGGAGGACGTGATCCCCGAGGCGAAGGAGAAGCTCGACGACGTGTCGATCGCCGGCGCCTGGCTCTTCGCGCACTACCTGCGCGACGTGGCGACCGTCATCGAGCAGGTCGACCGCACCGGCCGTCGCGTGCGCACGCTCGCGCTCCCCGACGTCGGCACCGCCTCGCTCGGCGACGCCGAGCGCACGGCGCGCGACGCCTTCCTCGTCTTCACGTCGTTCACGCGGCCGGCGACGACGTGGCGCGTGACGCTCGCCTCGGGCCGCCTGGCGGCGTACGACACGCCGGCGCTCCCGTTCGACGCCTCGCGCTACACGACCACGCGCGCCTGGGCCACCTCGAAGGACGGGACGAAGGTGCCGATGTTCATCGTGCACCGGTCGGACGTGAAGCGCGACGGGACGAACCCGACCATCGTCTACGGCTACGGCGGCTTCAACGTGTCGACGCTCCCCTCGTTCAGTGCCGCGCGCATCGCGTGGCTCGAGCAGGGCGGGATCTACGTGAGCGTGAACATGCGCGGCGGCGGCGAGTACGGCGAGGCGTGGCACGAGGCCGGGATGCGGGAGCGCAAGCAGAACGTCTTCGACGACTTCATCGCCGCGGCCGAGCAGCTGGTGGCGGATCGCTGGACCTCGTCGTCGCGGCTCGCGATGCAGGGCGGCTCGAACGGCGGGCTGCTCGTGGGGGCGGTGATGACGCAGCGCCCCGAGCTCTTCAAGGTCGCGCTCCCCGCCGTGGGCGTGATGGACATGCTCCGCTTCCAGAAGTTCACCATCGGCTGGAACTGGGTGGCCGACTACGGCTCGAGCGACGATCCCGCCGGCTTCGCGTACCTGCGCGCCTACTCGCCGCTGCAGAACCTGCGCGACGGCGTGTCGTATCCGGCGACGCTGGTGACGACCGCCGATCACGACGATCGCGTGGTGCCCGCGCACTCGTTCAAGTTCGCGGCGCGCCTGCAGGCCGCGCACCGCGGCCCGAACCCGGTGCTCATCCGCATCGACACGCAGAGCGGGCACGGCGCGTCGTCGCTGGGCAAGGGGATCGAGCTCGCCGCCGACCAGTACGCCTTCACCATGTGGAACCTCGGCATGACACCGCGCTTCACGCCGGTGCCCTGAGCACGTCGCCGTGCAGTGACGCGGGGCGTCGCGACGATCGTCGTGACGCCCCGCTTGCATTCGAACCCGAATCGTCGCATGCCCTCTGGCCTGTTTCGTGCTCGCGCCACATAGTGGCCCGCCCGCCGCCGGGACGACTCCCCGCCCCGCGGCGCCACCAGCAATCCACGGAGAGGCACACCCATGGAACGTCGTCGCTGGATCGGCTTGTTCGCCCTGCCCGTCCTCGCTGCCTGCGCGGACGAGCGCGCCACCCCGGCCGCGCCCGATGCGCCGGTGAACTTCCGCGCCGCGCGCGGCGAGGGCGCGCAGCCCATTCCCGGGCAGTACATCGTCGTGCTCCGCGAGGACGACGCCGAGGTGAGTGCCGCCTCGGCCGCGGGCGAGGAGGGGATGCGCGCGATGGCCGAACGGCTGAGCACGAGCCACCACGGATCGGTGCAGCACGTCTACTCGGCGGCGCTGCGCGGCTTCTCCGCGCGCATGAGCGCCGCCGACGCGCGCGAGCTGGCGCGCGATCCGCACGTGGCGCTGGTGGAGGAGGACCAGGTGATGACGAAGCAGGTGACGCAGTCACCGGTCCCGTCGTGGGGGCTCGATCGCATCGACGAGCGGGCGCGGGTGAGCGGGAGCAACTTCACCTACACCAACACCGGCTCGGGCGTCACGTCGTACATCCTCGACACGGGGATCAACTTCGGCCACAGCGACTTCGGCGGGCGCGCCGTGCGCGGCTTCGACGCGATCAACGACGGGCGGAACGGCAACGACTGCGACGGCCACGGCACGCACGTGGCGGGCACGGTGGGCGGCACCGCCTACGGCGTGGCCAAGCGCACGACGCTCGTGTCGGTGCGCGTGCTGAGCTGCAGCGGGAGCGGGTCGACCTCGGGCGTGATCGCCGGCGTGGACTGGGTGCGCAACAACGCGCGGCGCCCCGCGGTGGCGAACATGTCGCTCGGCGGCGGCATCTCGACCGCGCTCGACAACGCGGTGACGAACGCGATCAACGCCGGCATCACCTTCGTGGTCGCGGCCGGCAACAGCAACACGAACGCCTGCAACGCATCGCCGGCCCGCGCGGCGGCGGCGATCACCGTGGGCGCGACGACGAGCACCGACGCGCGCGCGAGCTACTCGAACTTCGGCACCTGCCTCGACCTCTTCGCGCCCGGCTCGAGCATCACGAGCGCGTGGATCGGGTCGACCACCGCCACGCGCACCATCAGCGGCACGTCGATGGCCGCCCCGCACGTGGCCGGCGTCGCCGCGCAGTACCTGCAGTCGAACGGCGGCGCGTCGCCGTCGACGGTGCGCAACGCGATCGTCGGCAACGCGACCACGAACGT
>JALOPO010000025.1 GCA_025453855.1 Gemmatimonadaceae bacterium | reverse complement strand
GTGGAAATGGAGGCCATGTCCGCCGTGTCCGTGGCCTTGCTGACGATCTACGACATGGCGAAGGCGGCCCAGAAGGACATGGTCCTGACGGAAATCCGCCTCGAACGGAAGGAGGGGGGGCGCAGCGGGTCGTGGCGCCGCCCCGACGACGGGATGGACGAGCGGCGATGACGACGCCCGCCCACCCGGATGCGTGGCGCCTCGCCGGTGATCCCGGCGTCGTGCTTCGCGCCACCGACGGCTGCCGATCCGGCCCCGCGACTCGCGCGGTGGTCGGAGCGCACCGGCTCTGACGCGAGGGACAGATAGAGATGAAGGATCTTCGTGGGACCTACGTGCACCGTGGCGACGCCGAGCGGTTCCGGCGTCGGGTGCAGCGCGGCATCATCGCCGTGGGGGTCGCCGTGACGGCGGCCATGGCGTGGGAGCGAGCCCCGGCGACCGAAGCCGTCGCCGATGTGGCACCGATCCCGATCTGGCGCGCCGCGACGCTCGCCGAGCGCATGGCCGCCGTCGACTCGGCGCGCAGCGCCACCCAGCGGCTGCAGCGCTGGAACAAGGTGTACACCTTCTCGCGCCGCTGGCTCGTCGACACGCGCATGGCGGAGCAGATCCACGACGCGGCCATCGAGACCGGGCTCGATCCCGAGCTCGCGTTCCGCCTCGTGAACGTGGAGAGCCGCTTCATCCAGCGCGCCACCAGCCCCGTGGGTGCCATCGGGCTCGCGCAGGTGATGCTCCCCACCGCGCGCATCTACCAGGCCGACATCACGCGGGAGCAGCTCTACGAGCCGGCGACCAACCTGCGCATCGGCTTCCGCTACCTGCGTGACCTCCTCGACGAGCATCGGGGTGACCTCAAGCTGGCGCTGCTGACCTACAACCGCGGTGGCGTCGCGGTGCAGAACGAGCTCGCGCTCGGCCTCGACCCGAGCAACGGCTACGACACCAAGGTCGCGCGCGGCTATCGCGGGAGTGCGCGGATCAAGAAGCAGCTCCTCGTGTCGCGCTGACCTGCACGCCCGACGGGGGTGAGTGCACACGGGGGCGATGCGCCGATGCGCATCGCCCCCGTGTGCACTCACGCCGCGCGCTGCCGGGCGTCCGGGCGCGCCACCTCACCTCTCGACTCGGTTCGCGCGTCGCGATCACCCGGCGCCGTCAGCGCGGCGCCCGCCGCGCTGACGTGCTGCCGGCCGCGCTGCGTGCACTCTTGGCCTTGCGCTTCGCCTTCCCCGATGGCCGAGCGTCGCGCGACGTCGACGAGCGCCCGGTCGACGCCTTGCCCGTGCGCGCCGAGCCCGCCCTGGCCGACGCCGCGCCCTCGCGCACGGCGACGCAGCGCCGCACGGTGCGCGTCTTCCCCTTGGACCGGATCACGCGACTGGTGCAGCGCGATCCGCTCGCGCCGCCCCCGTCCTCGCGCGCGGCGACCGACGACCGCACCGCGGCGCAGCGCCGTACCGTGCGCCGCTTCCCCTTCACGCGCACCACCTGGTTCGTGCAGCGCGTCCCGCCGCGCGCATTCGACGCGGCGAGGCTCCGGCGCGCACGTGCCACCGCAGCGCGCGACGGGCGCCGCACCACCAGCACCTGGCCGCTGCGCACGCGGCCACCGGGCACCGTGTTCATCGCCCGCAGCTGCGACACCGAGACGCCGTAGCGGCGCGCGATCGCGCCCAGCGTCTCGCCGCGACGCACGCGGTGTCGCTGCGAGACGAGCGCCACCTCGGGCGCGCTCGCCACGCGACGATAGCGCTCGAGCGACGGATCGGGGACGTCGCGCGCCGCCGCGAGGGCATCGACGGTCGGGATGCGGAGCATCGTCCCGGCGCGCACGCGCCCGCGTCGATCGACGGCCAGACGAGGGTTGTACCAGCGCAGCGATCGGAGCGGGATCCCGGCGTCGTCGGCGATCGCGGTCACGCTCGTCGGCGCGTCGAGCCGCAGCTCGCGCCAGCCGCGCTTCTCGCTCTCCGCGAGGCGCAGGAAGGCAGGGCCGAATGCCTCGCGCGTCCCCGCCGGGATGCGCACCTCGGTGTCCTCGCCCGGGGGGGTGACGCCGCGCAGGAACTGCGGATTGAGGTCCGTCACCCGATCGAGCGTCACCCCCGCCGCGCGTGCGATCGAGGCCAGCGGCACACCACCCGCGACCATCACCGAGTCGTAGGCGAATGCCGGCTGCGTGTCGACGGTGAGTCCGTAGCGCAGCGGCTCCTTGGCGACCAGCGCCGCCGCGATGAGCTTCGGCACGTAGTCCTTCGTCTCGCGCGGGAGGTACTTCTGCTCCGCCAGCGCGAAGAAACGATCGTCGCCCTCGGCATCGTCGATCTCGTCGGCGAAGCGGGCCAGCCCGCGCGAGACGCGCCCCGGCCCGCCATTGTACGCCGCAGCCGCCAGGTACCACGACCCGTACGCCTCGTGCAGGTCGGTGAGGAAGTCGATCGCCCCCTCGGTGGCCCGCACCGGATCGCGACGCTCGTCCACCCAGTGATCCACGCGCATCCCGACGCCGCGCGCCGTGGGCGTCATGAACTGCCACATCCCCACCGCCGCGGCGCGCGAGTAGGCGTGCGGGTTGTACGCGCTCTCGATGAGCGCGAGGTAGGTCATGTCCTCGGGAAGCC
This sequence comes from Gemmatimonadaceae bacterium, assembly GCA_025453855.1. Taxonomy (GTDB): domain Bacteria; phylum Gemmatimonadota; class Gemmatimonadetes; order Gemmatimonadales; family Gemmatimonadaceae; genus JALOPO01. The sequence continues at coordinate 8,403 of JALOPO010000025.1, read as the reverse complement.
CGCCCTCGCGGAAGCGGCGCCGCAGGAAGGCCTCGTAGCGCGTGCCGCGCGACATGGTGCGCTGCATGTACTCGCGCAGCCGCCCTGTGAAGACGTTCACCCACATCTCCACGCGCTGGTGCGTCTCGTAGCTGCGCACGTCGATGTCCCACGTGGCGCGCACGTCGCCGGCGGCGAGGGCCGCCGCCGCGTCGGCCGAATCGGCCGGGGCGGTGGGCAACTGCCCGAAGAGCGCGGCCGCGCGCCGCTCCACTTCCTGGTTGCTCACCAGGTCGCGCACCGAGTCGGTGCCCGCCGCCGCCGCTGCCGGGGTGGCGGGAGCCGTCGCCTCGGTCGTCGCAGGCGCGGGAGGCGCACCGCCACCGCTGGCCGGCACGGGGGGACCCTGCACCTGCGTCGCCGGACTCCCGCCGCACGCAGCAAGGAGGGCCAGCGGCACGAGACAAGCGACGGGGCGGAACCGGACGAGGCGCATGCGGACGGTTGGTGCGGGCCGGCGCCGGCGGGGTGGGTCGCGGGCGCAGTGCGGGCGAGTCTAGCGGCTGGCGGACTGCGCCGGAACCGAGCCGCCGCCCCGCATCTCCCTGACGACTGACCGAACGAACCGTCGCCTGCGGTCGTGCCGCGACCACGCTCGTTCACGCCGGTGCGCACCCGTCCCGGGCACGCACCGCCCCTGCACCGACTCGATCGCGGCCGCACACCCGCCCGCAGCATTCGGTGCCTCACCGCGCCGGGCGAGCTCGACGAGCCCGCTGTCCGATCGCCCGCCGTGGCCTACCAGAGCCGCAGCAGCCCCGCGGTCATGAGCGCGATCGCCTGCCCCGCCACCACGTCGAGCGGATAGTGCACGCCGAGCGCGACACGCGAGTAGCCGACCAGCACGGCGATCGGGAGCAGCCAGATTCCGAGCGACGGGAAGGTGAGCGCGAACATCGCCGCCACCGCCATCGACGCCGCCGAGTGACCGCTCGGGAAGCTGAACCGGTCCGGCGCCTCGAGCACCGTGTGCCCGCGCTCGATCGCGCTGGGACGCGGCCGACCGACGGTGCGCTTCACGAACTGCGAGAGCAGGAAGGCGACGAGGAGCGCCACCGAGGCATGGATCGCCGCGTACCGGCTCTGCGGAAAGCCGAGGCCGACCAGGCACGCCGCGATCGTCATGCGCGCGCCGCCGAGGTGCGTGATCAGCACCCAGATGCGCCGCCAGACCACCGGATGCTCCGGCGTGATCCGGATGCGGTGGTACCAGTCGAGATCGCGGCGCAGCAGGCGCGAGAACAGCGAGCCATTCATGCGTGGCAACTTAATGGCACCTGCCGCCGGCACATCGCGGCGCGGTCGCGGGGGCGTCACGGTCCATCCACCTCCTACGCTGCCCGGCGACGCGTGTTTCGTGCCGCGGCTGCTGCAGCAGCCGCACGATCAGCTGGTCGGCCACGGTGCGGGCTCGGCCAGCCACGCTTCGCGAACCGCGGTTGCGAGCTCGGCCGCCGTGAAGGGCTTGGCGAGGAAGGGGACCTCGCTCCCCATCGCCTCGCGCGTCGGCTCGTCGTCGGCATACCCCGACATGAAGAGCAGGCGCAGCCCGCCCCATCTGGCCCGCACCAGGTCGACGAGCTCCTTGCCCCCCACGTCCGGCATGGAGAGGTCGGTGAGCATCAGGTCGAAGGCGCCCCCCTGCGCCTCGAGGATCGCCAGCGCCTCGCGCCCCGAGCCGGCGCTCGCCACGGTCCAGCCGTGCCGCTCGAGCACGCGCACCACGAGCGCCCGCACTCGCGAATCGTCCTCGACCACCAGGATGCGCTGGTCGCCGACGCCCGCATCGCCCTGCGGTTGCGCGAGCGACGGGGCGGGCTGGCCGGCGGCGAGGGCGGGGAGGTAGACCTCGAACGTCGTCCCGTCACGCCCCTCGTTGCGCACGCGGATGTGTCCTCCGCTCTGGCGCACGATCCCGTAGACGACGGCCAGCCCGAGGCTCCCCTCGCGATCACCGCCGGCACGCGCGAAGAACGGCTCGAAGATGTGCGTCACCGACACCGCATCGAGCGGCGCGTCGTCGTGCACCGCGAGCACGACGTAGCGCCCGGGCGTGATCAACCCGTGCGCGTGCGGCTCCGGGCACTCCACCTCGACCTGCGCGGTCGTGACGCGCACCGTGCCGCCGCGGACCAGCGCATCGCGCGCGTCGAGGACGAGCTGCACGAGCACCTGCTCGAACTGCGCCGGATCGACGCGCGCCGCGGGGAGCTGCGGCGCCGTCTCCACCACCAGGCGCACCGTGTCGCCGAGCGCACGCGACAGCACCGGTGCCACCGCCTGCACCAGCAGGCCGATGTCCATCGCCACCGGCCGCAGCACCTGCCGGCTCCCGAAGGCGAGGAGCTGCCGCACGAGCGACGAGGCACGCGAGGCGGCGTCGAGCATGTGCACGACGTCGTCGCGGGCCTGTCCGTCGGTGAGCTGGTCGCGGAGCAGCTCACCGCTGCAGCGGATGACGGTGAGCATGTTGTTGAACGCATGCGCCATCCCGCCGGCGAGCCGCCCGACCGCCGCGTGCTGCCGCGCGGTGCGCAGCGCCTCGGCGCTCTCGGCGAGGAGCTGGTCGGCGCGTCGGCGCTCGATCGCGTAGCGCAGCAGTCGCGGCAGGAGCGCGGGGTCGAGCCCCCCCTTCACCACCCAGTCCTGCGCGCCCTCGCGCACCGCGGTGAGCGCGAGCGCATCGTCGTCGGTGCCGGTGACGATCACCACCGGCACCTCGGGCGCCACGTCGCGGATCGCGCGGAACGTGGCCAGCCCCTCGCTGTCGGGGAGCGAGAGGTCGAGGAGGACCGCGGCCACGCTCCCCTCGCGCAGGCGCGCGAGGGCCGCCGCGAGCGTCGTCACGCCCTCGAGCGCGAAGGCCGCGTCGAGCTCGTGCGCCGGCGACGCGGTGAGCGCGGCACGCACGAGCAGGTGGGTGGTCGGATCGTCCTCGACGAGCAGGACCGGCAGCGGCACGGGAAGCGCGGATTCGGTCGCGGTGGGTGCGCGACTCGCGCGCACGGGAACGGCAGGCAACGGTGCGGCACCGATGTCGGCGCCGCCCGGGACGATCAGCCCGGGCGCGCCGCGCGCCCCTCGACGTGCGCGAGGTGCACGCGCAGCATCACGTCGCGGTCGGGGGTCGGGTCACCATCGGCGAATGCCTCGGGCACGACGCGCCGGAAGACGGTCACGGCGTGCGCCCAGCGCGCGTCGGCATCGGGGCCGTCATGCGCCTCGAGCCGCTGCACGCTGCCGTGCGCCACCACGCTCTCCCACTCGAACAGGCCGCGCACCTCGTCGACCTCGAAGGCCACCCACGGCTGGTGCTCGAGCATGGACAGCTTGGTGCCCTGCTGCGTGCGCACGTAGAGCCAGTCGCCATCGAGCGCATAGTGGATCGGCTCGATGTCGACGCGCTGGCGGTACGCATAGGCGAGGCGACCGACATGGTGCCGTGCGAGCAGCGCGCGCGACTCGTCCGGCGTGAGCGTGCGGAAGATCGGGGGCATGACCGGGAGGCGGGTGGAATGGTGCGGCGGAATCTGGCGCGCGCCACCGCCCGCGCTACCGGAGCGTCTCGCCCGCGTCCGCGCCCCCGAGCGGGAGCCGGACGACGAAGCGGCTCCCGCGACCGAGCTCGCTGTCGGCGGTCACCGTGCCGCCGTGCGCCTCCACGATGCCACGCACGATCGCCAGCCCGTAGCCGCTGCCGCGTCGTCGCGCGGTGCGCCGCGCATGCCAGTAGAGGTCGAAGATGTGCGGCAGGTCGTCGCGCGGGATCCCCGCGCCCGTGTCGGTCACCACGTACTCGAGTGCGCCGTCGATGGCCTGCAGCTCGAGGCGCACCGTGCCGCCGCGCTCCGTGTACTTGATCGCGTTCGCGAGCAGGTTGCCGAGCACCTGGAGGATGCGCGCGCCATCGAGCTGCGCCTCGTCGAGCGGCCGCGGCATCACGAGGGCGAGCGCCACGCCGCGCGTCGACGCTTCGGCTTCGGCCAGCGCCACGGCGCGCTCGGCCAGCTCGCCCGGCGACACCCACGTGCGCTCGAGCGCCAGGCGCCCCCCTTCGATGCTCGCGATGTCGAGGAGGTCCTGGATCATCCGCTGCATCAGCTCCGTGGCATCGTGCACCGTCCCGAGGAGCTCGCGACGCTGCGCGTCGTCGGTCGGCGGGGCATCGCGCAGCACGCGCGCGCACATCGCCACGGCGGCGAGCGGCTGCCGCAGGTCGTGGCTCACCACGCCGAGCACGCGATCGCGCGCATGCGTCGCATCCTGGGCCACGCGATACAGCGCCGCGTTGTCGAGCGCGGGCCCCATGCGGAGCCCGAGTTCGCCGGCGAGCGCCAGGTCGACCTCGTCGTAGCCGGGGCCTTCGCCGCGGAGGAGCCAGAGCGCACCCACCACCTCGTCGCGCGCCACCAGCGGCACCACCAGGAGCGACGTGGCATCGAGCGCCTCGGCCACCTTGCGCTCGTCGGGCGCGGCGCTGGCCGCGAGCCAGGCGGGACTCACGCGTGGCAGGAGCAGCGGCACGCGCTGCCGCATCACCGCTCCGAGCACGCCGGGGCGCACCTCGGGCGTCGCGCGCGTGGCGGAAGCCGCGTAGACCTGCAGTGCGCTGCCCACGGGACCGTGCGCGGGCGCGACCACCCGACGCACCGCGCCGTCGGGACGCCGCAACTCGATCACCGCCGCATGCGCGAAGTGTGCGAGCGGGAGCGTGACCGCGGTGCGCAGCACCGCTTCCTCGTCGAGCGATGCGCCGAGCGCCACGCTCGCCTCGGCGAGGAAGGCCGCGTTGCGCTCCGCACGCCGACGCTCGGTGATGTCGCGCAGCTGCACCGTGAAGAGGCGACGCCCCGGCAGGTCGAGCCGCGAGATCGAGGCCTCGGCGGGAAACTCCGTCCCGTCGCGGCGCAGCCCCGCGATGTCGCGACGCTCGCCCATGCGCCGCGCCGTCTCCGGGCCGCGACCGAACGAGTGCATGTGCCGGTCGTGCAGGTCGCGGAAGCGTGGCGGGAGCAGCGTCCCGAGCGACCGCCCGAGCACCTCTTCCGCACGCCAGCCGAAGATGCGCTCCGCCCCGCGATTGAAGTGCAGGATGGAGTGCGACTCGTCGACGGTGATGATCGCGTCGATGGCGATCGAGAGGATGCCGGCGAACTTGCGCTCGCTGGCGCGCAGCTCCGCCTCCGCCTCCACCTGCTCGGTGATGTTGCGCGTCTCGGCCACGATGCCGAGCAGCACCCCTTCGGCGTCGAGCATCGGCGACAGGGAGAGCTCGAGCGCCTGCACGCCACCGGGCGTGTGCACGCGGGCGGCGAGGCGCTGCGCCTCGCCCTGCGCGGCGCGCGAGATCGCCTGCCGGATGCGCGGCCGTCCGTCGGGCTGGGCGTCCCACAGCGGATGATCCCACAGTGGCCGCGCGTCGCTCCGCAGCTCGGCACCGAGCGCCGGCGCCAGCGCGCTCCCTTCGCCCAGCACCACGTTCCCCGCCCCGTCCAGCAGCACGTAGTGCTGGAGGGCATGCGCGAGGAGGGTGGCGGCAGGCGCGCCCGGGCTCGTCGGGAGGTAGCGCTCTCCCGCAGCTGGACGTGTCGGCGAGGCGGAGGGATCCACGGAGTACAGCGATGAAGGGGAAACCCGGACACCAGTGACCGGCAAACCCAATATACGCCAGCTGGGCGTCCGCGAAACGGCGACCGTGGGTCGGCGAGCCGACCCACGGTCCGGATGGTCAGGCGGCGTACCTCGCCGCCCGCCTCACGGGGCCGAGAGCAGCCCCAGCTTGAGCGCCAGCTGCACGTAGTCGGAGCGATGGTGCAGGCCGAGCTTCTCGTGGATGCGCTGCTTGTAGGTGTCCACGGTCTTGGCGCTGATGTGCAGCTTCTCGCCGATCTCCGGCGCGCTGTAGCCCTGCGCCGTGTACTTCAGCACGTCGCGCTCGCGCTCCGTGAGGCGCTCGAACTTCTCGCGCTCCTCGGCCAGCGGATCCTTGCGCGTGAGCCCCTTGGCGAGCACGCGCGCCGCCGCCGGGCGCACGTAGATGTCGCCGCGGGCGACGGCGCGCACCGCGTCGACCAGCTCGCGATCGGCGGCGTTCTTCATCAGGTAGCCGCTCGCCCCCGCCTCGAGGACGGGGACCAGGTAGTCCTCCTCGGCGTGCATCGTGAGCACCAGCACCTTGCTCGGGATGCCGCGACTCACGATCTGCTTGGTCGCCTCCGCCCCGTTGCTGTCGCCCATCGTGAGGTCCATCACGACGACCTCGGGCTTGAGGCGCTCCGCGAGCGCGACCGCCTCGCTCCCGTCGCGGGCCTCGCCCACGACCTCGATGTCGCGCGCGGTGCCGAGCACCGCCTTCAACCCGGCGCGCACCACGGCATGGTCGTCAGCCAGGACGACGCGGATGTAGTCAGGCGTGCTCATGAACCCCTCACGAGTTCGATGGGAATGTCGACGACCACTTCGGTTCCTTCGCCAGGTGCGGTGGTCACGGCGCACCGGCCGTCCATCAGGGCAACCCGCTCGCGGATCGCGAACAGGCCGCCGCCACCGGCAACCCGCTCGCTCGCGCCCACGTCGAAGCCGATCCCGTCGTCGCGCACGCTCAGCCGGGCCCACTGGCCGCTGCGCGTGAGCGTGATGTCGATGCGGTGCGCGTCGGCGTGCCGCACCGCGTTGCCGAGCGCCTCGTGCGCCACGGTGTACAGCACGCTCGCCACCGTCGCGTCGAGCGCGCGCGCGGCGGGGTGCACCGTGACCGTGATCTCGGCCTGCGGCACGCGTCCGCGCGCCTCGCGCGCGAGCATCGCCAGGGCGGCGGGGAGGCCCAGATCCTCGAGCACGCGGGGATAGACCGTGCGCGCCAGCAGGCGGACCTCCTCGAGGACGTCGCTCGCGAGGCGGTGCGCCTCCTCGAGCGCGGGGCTGGTGGGCGCCTCCTGTCGCGCGACGGCGAGCTGCAGCACCAGTGCCGAGAGCGCCTGCGCGGTGCTCTCGTTCAGTTCACGCGCGACGCGCGCCTTCTCGCGCGCCTCCGCGCCGATGAGCGCCACGCTGAAGCGTCGCAGCCGCTCGCGATCGGTGAGCAGCCGGTCGAGCAGCGCATTCACCGTCGCGCCGGCGCTCCGCAGGTCATGATCGGCCATCACCGAGTCGGGGACGCGCGCCTCGTAGTCACCCGCCGCCACCGCCGATGCCGTGCGCTCGAGCTGGCGCACGGGCAGCAGCGCGAACGACACCAGGAGGTAGTTCGCGACGAGGGCGCCGGCAGCCGCGACCACCACCACCAGCAGGATCCCGCGATTCCCGATCGGCTGCGCATGCAGCACCACCGACGCCACCACGGCCACCACCGTGATGCACGTGTTCACGCCCACCAGCTTCGTGACGAGCGGCACGCGCAGCACCCACTGCCACGTCTCGCCGGCCGACGACGGCGCCGCGACGGCAGCGACGGCGTCGTCGCGCCGCGGATCGCGACGCGACGACGACGGTGCGTCGTACGAGGGGGAGACGGGAGCGAGGGCCATCGAAGTGGCGGAACTATAGACCCACGCTCGGCCGTGCTCTGTCGGGGCGCGAAAGCGACGCGTGTCAGGCACGACCCTACACTCGGGACGGGACCGGCCCGTGTCCAGCAAAACCGCGTAACGACGGCCACCATTCCGCGCGGGGCCGGCTGGCAGGGCGTCCGCGAGGCCGGCGAGGCCGGGCGGGCGCAGTGTGGCATGGTCGAGCGGCGCCGCGTCATGGGAGCACCAGCCCCCCTCCCGGCCCGCACACGGACCGGCTTCCTTCCGCCCCGTCATGCCTACCTATGCACGTCGGCGGTTGCGCCTCGGCATCGGCGCCGTCGGCGCCACGGTGCTCCTCGCCCTGGTCGCGCTCGTCGCCGACCTCCCGCACCGCCTCATCCCGGGCGAGGTCGACGCCACCGTCGGTGGCACCCTCGCGGCCGTTCTCGCCGCCCTCCTCGTGCATGCGGCGGTGCTCGTGCCCTTCGACGTCGCGGGCGGGCTGGTCGTGGTCCGTGCGCGCCCCGATCCGGTGCGCTGGTCGCTGCGCGTGCTGCGCGCGATCGTCGCGCAGCTGGCGATCGTCCTCGTCGGGATCGCACTCGTGATGCGCATCGCGATGCAGTTCGGCACCAGCGCGGCGATCGCCGTCACCGCGCTGCTCCAGCTCGCGCTCCTGCACCGGCAGGGCGCGCTCGCCCGGCTTGCGAGCGGCGTGCGCACCTCCCGCCCTCCCGCGATGCTGGTGACGCTGGCGAGCGAGGTCGGTCTCGCACCGTCGCGCGTGCGCGTGGCCGAGGTCGCCGACGAGCCGGCGTTCACCGGTGGCTGGGTGGGGCTGCAGGCGCCGGCC
>JALOPO010000389.1 GCA_025453855.1 Gemmatimonadaceae bacterium | reverse complement strand
GGTCGAGGCGCCGTGCTGGTGAACAGCTTGGTGGAGCAGGGGACTGCAGGGCACTGCAGTGAACGGCAGGCGGTGCAAGCCGACGTGCTCCCGCATCCCCGTGCACGCTCGTCGTGCAGGTGCTGCGACCGCAACAGCGCGGAACCGCAGGGACCGCGAGGTCACCGCAGGGACTGCGAGGACTGCAGGGACTGCGAGGACTGCAGGGACTGCAGGGACTGCGAGGACTGCGAGGACTGCCGAGAACGGAACACGGAACAAATGTGGAACCGGTGTGCTCCGACGCGCGGCGCACCGGCGACGCATCCAGTCGCTTCATGAGATGCACGCCCGCACGCATCGCCCGATCGCCTTCACATCGCTGCGGGATCCCGCTCCGCCCAGGAGCGAGAGCGCGTCACATGGACGGACGAGCGAGAAGAAGAGCCGTCCTGCCGTTCGCTGCCGTGCCCTGCCCCTTCCTGCCGTTCCCAAGGCAGTTCACCGCACGACACCGACCACGTCGTCACCACGCCCGCACACCGACCTCCGTCCTCGCCGTCCCTGCAGTGTCCTCGCAGTCCCTTGCAGTGCGCTGTTCGCCCCTGGCTGTTCACACCGATGCAGCCACCCCCGGCTCAGACCTTGTGGTACGCGATCCGCGCCGCCTCGCGACGGTCCTCGGCGGTGTAGACCTCGAAGTCCTCGAAGAACGCCGGCGCCTCGTCCTGCAGCAGCCGCAGCGTCGCGATCGCGAAGCGACGGATCTCCAGCTCGGCCGCCTCGCTCGCGCGCAGCTCGAGCATCGTGCGCCAGGCGCGCGCATTCGCCGTCACCACGACCTTCGTCTCCGTCGAGTTGGGGAGCACGCCGCGCGCCGCCTCGCGCGCCATCTTGCGACGGTGGACCTTGTCGGCCACCCAGCCGTAGCGCGTCATGAGCTCGTCCACGAGCGCCACGTACGTCGCCTGCGCCCCCTCCACCTGCGTGCGCCACGCCGTCTCGAGCGCCGCATCGCCCACGATCGCCGGCGGCACCACGAACGCCGCGTCGCTCTCGTCCACGTAGCGCTGCGAGAGCTGCGAGTAGGCGAAGCCCGCGCGGTGCCGCACCAGCTCGTGCGTCAGCGACCGGCTCACCCCCTCCACGAGGATCGAGTAGTTCGCATGCTCGAGCACCGAGCCGTGCCCCTGCTTCTTGATGTTCTCGAGGTACTCGCGCGTCGTGCGCCCCGCCGGGTTGCGCTGCGACATGTAGCAGAGCCGCCCCGCGAACTCCGCCAGCCGCTCCCCGTCGGAGGCCTCGCCCAGCCAGGCCACGCCCAGGTGCGCGGGCTCGGTGAAGACGGGACGCGACAGCAGCGTGAGGCGCGGTGCGGTGAAGAACTCGGGCACGGGCGGCGGCGGTGTGGGAAGCGGCAGGCGGTAGGCGCGCGGAAGCTACTCACGCCCCGCGACGGCGCCGATCCACTTGACGGGGCGCGCCGACGCCCTCAGGCCGGCGACACCGCCCGCTCCAGGAGCGCCAGCCGCGGCGTGGCGTAGGCACGCTCGGCCGCCACGTGCGCGAGCGCCTGCCGCGCCGCCTCGGGGAGCGGCGGGAGCGCGGGGTCGTACTTGATGTCGCCCAGCGCCCGCTGCCCCGGGAGCGGCACCTTCACCCCCGGGTTGAGCAGCCCGCGCGGGTCGAAGGCGCGCTTCACCACGTCGAAGAGCACCACCGCCTCGCTCGACCAGACGCGCTCGAGCAGCGGCGTGCGCAGGCGTCCGTCGCCGTGCTCCCCCGTGAGCGTCCCGCCGAGCGCCGAGGTGAGCGCCACCACCTCCTGCAGCATCGCCTCCACGTGCGCGCGCCAGTCGGGGCGCGTGAGGTCGACGAGCGGGTTCACGTGCACGTTCGCGTCGCCGGCGTGACCGAAGATCGCGCCGCGCATCCCGTGGTGCTCGAGGATCCGGCGGATGCTGCGCACGTACTCCGGGAGCGCGATCGGCGGCACCGCCCCGTCCTCGATGAACTGCATCGAGACGACGTCGGGCGCGAGCGCCGCGAGCAGCGGACTGGCGGCATGGCGCACCGCCCACAACGCCTCGATCCCGTCGTGCGTCGCCGCCGACGCCACGGTGATCGCCCCGGCGTCGCGGAAGCCCTGCGCGACCATCGCCGCGATCGACTCGGCATCGCCCTGCGAGGCCCCTTCGGCGTCGGCGAGCAGGAGCGCCTCGGCGTCGGGCGCCACCGGGAGCGCGGGGTCGCGCTCGCGCACGATGTCGAGGAAGGTGCGGTCGAGGAGCTCGCAGGTCGCCGCGCCAAGGCCGGCGGCGCGTCCCGCCGCGTCGACCGCCTCCTCGAGCGTCGCGAAGCTGGCCGACAGCGCCACCCGCCCCTGCGGCGCGGGCGTGAGGCGAAGCTCCGCACCCACGACCAGCGCCAGCGTCCCCTCGCTCCCCACCAGCAGGTCGACGATGTCGCCGGTGCGCGCGAACTCCGCCAGCCCGTAGCCGCTGGCCTCCTTGCGCACGCCGTCGTGCGTGAGGCGCGCCACCGGCGCCGCCATCGCCGTCGTGAGCACCATCGCCTGCGCCTGTGTCCCGAAGCGGCGCAGCGCCGGCACGCCGCGCGACTGCACCGGGAGCTCGGCGCCGCGTGCCACAAGCGCGCGCGTCCCGTCCTCGAAGACGCAGTCGAGCGCCGCCACCCAGGCGCGCATCGCCCCGTGGCCGAGCGCATGCGGGCCGGCGGCGTTGGTCGCCACCATGCCGCCCACGGTCGCCCACGCGCCGCTCGACGGGTCGACCGGGAACCAGAGGCCGTGCGCCGCGGCCGCCGCGTTCACGGCGTCGCGCGTGGCCCCCGCGCCCACGCGGATGCGCCGCGTCGCAGCGTCCACGGGCCCCACCTGGTCGAGTCGTGTCAGGTCGACGACGACGCCATCGCCGATCGCCCCCCCGGCCATCGACGACCCGGCGCCACGCGGCACGAGCGGCGTCCCGGTGGCATGCGCCCACTGCACGAGCGCCACCACGTCGTCCGCGTCGACCGGCACGGCGACCCCGCGCGGCTGCACGCGGGCGATGCCGGCCGCCTCCGCGTACACGCCGCGGGCGTCGGGGTCGTCGCGGAACACGCCGCGGAATCCGGGAATGCGCATGAGGGCGATAGATGTATTCGCTGCCGACACTTGTGTAGAGGGCGATGGCATCGGTCGTCGCGGTTCCCCATCTTTGTGACGTCCTCCGCCCCTTCGCGCATGCCGACCGACGAATCCGCCCCGCGGGGCCCCGTGCCCCACGCTGCGCCGGCGGCACTGCCGCGTCTCGCCGATGGCGACGATGGGGCGACCGCGCGAGCCGCACGGGGCGCGCGGCTGGCCGCACTCCCGCGCCCCGTCACGCCGCGCGAGATCGAGCGCTGGAGCCGCGCCATCCTCCCGCGCGTCTCGCGCACCTTCGCGCTCAGCGTGCGCGTCCTCCCCGGCGACCTCGGTCGCGCCGTGCTCGCGGCCTACCTCCTCTGCCGCATCGCCGACACGATCGAGGACGCGCCCACGCTCCCCGCCGCGCACAAGGCGGCGACGCTCGATCGCCTCGTGGCCGC
>JALOPO010000024.1 GCA_025453855.1 Gemmatimonadaceae bacterium | reverse complement strand
GTGGGGCGCGTCTCGCTGCGCGAGCTGGTGCGCGACACCGTGGACCTCGTGGAGCGGCACTTCATCGAGGCCGCGCTCGAACTCACCGACGACAATCGCACCTCGGCCGCCGAGGTGCTGGGGGTGAGCCGCCAGAGCCTGTACGTGAAGCTGCGCCGGCACCACCTGATCGACGCGCCGGACGCCCCGGCGGCGTCCCCGAACCCCGAGTAGGGGCCCCCCTTGGTAACCGGTGTGCAGGTCGACATCTTGCCGTCCCGGACTGTCAAGCAATGTTGACACTCGAATCCGTCAGCGCCTCCGTACAGCCTGCCCAGCGGCGCCTCCCGACTGCGGGGGCGCTCGTCGAGCTGCTCAAGCCCGTCACCTGGTTTCCGCCCATGTGGGCGTTCTCCTGCGGCGTGGTGAGCGCCGGCGTCCCGATGACGTCGGAGCTGTGGTGGAAGTTCGCGCTGGGGATCGCCCTCACCGGCCCGGTGACCTGCGCCTCGAGCCAGGCGGTGAACGACTGGTTCGATCGGCACGTGGATGCGATCAACGAACCGGGGCGCCCCATCCCCAGCGGGCGCATGCCCGGGCGCTGGGGGCTGGCGGTCGCCATCGCCTGGAGCGCCCTCGCGCTGGCGATCGGCGCGCTCTTCGGGCCGGTGGGGCTCACGGCCACCGCGGTCGCCGTCGCCTTCTCGTGGGCCTACAGCGCGCCGCCGCTCCGCCTGAAGGCCAACGGCTGGTTCGGCAATGCGGCGGTCGGCATCACGTATGAAGGACTGGCGTGGATCACCGGCGCCGTGATCATGCTCGGTGGCGCCGTGCCGCGCTGGGAAGTGCTCGCGCTGGCCGCGCTCTATTCGCTGGGCGCGCACGGCATCATGACGCTCAACGACTTCAAGGCGATCGAGGGCGACCGGCAGAGTGGCGTGCGCTCGCTCCCCGTGCAGCTCGGCCCCGATCGCGCGGCACGGCTCGCCGGCTGGACGATCGTCGCGCCGCAGTTCGTGGTCGTCGCCTTGCTGCTGTGGTGGGGCCGGCCGTGGCATGCGCTCGCGATCGCCCTGCTGATCACGCAGCAGCTGCGCATGCTCCCCGTCTTCTTTCGGCAACCGGTCGAGAAGGCGTTCTGGTACAGCGGGATGGGCGTCCCCTTCTCGGTCCTCGGCATGATGGTCTGTGCACACGCGGTGCGCGGCCTGGAGGCGCTGCGGTGAGCGCCGTGGCCGCGCCGCTCCCCGCCTCGCGCGTCCACTTCGGCTGGACGGCGATCGTGCGGGTCGGCGTGGTGCAGGCGTGCATCGGCGCGCTGGTGGTGCTCATCACCGCCACCATGAACCGGGTGATGGTGATCGAGCTGGGGCTCCCGGCGACGCTCGCCGGCGGGCTGGTGGCGCTCTACTACACGGTGCAGCTCGGGCTCCGCCCGCGCATGGGCCACCTCGCCGATCACTCGCGCGCGCTGCCGCGCTGGATCGCGGGCGGGATCGCGATCCTGGCCACCGGCGTGATCGGCGCGGCCATGGCGCTGCACCTCGTGCAGGACGCGCGCTGGCTCGGCTACGCGGCGCTCGTCGCCTCGTTCCTGCTCGTGGGGCTCGGCGCGAGCACCGCCGGCACGCTCGGCCTGACGATGCTCTCGCTCCGCGTCGCGCCCGAGCGGCATGCGCGCGCGGCGGCGATCGCGTGGCTCTTCCTGATCGTCGGCTTCATCATCAGCACCGTCGTCGCCGGGCGACTGCTCGAGCCGTTCAGCATGGAGGCGCTCCGTCGCACCGCGCTCGTGATCGGCGGCGGCTGCACCGTGGCGGCCGCGCTCGCGATGGCCGGCATCGACCGGCGGATCGCCGTCCCCGCCCCGCGGCGGGCGGGCGATGCCGGCGACTTCGTGCAGGCGCTGCGCGACGTCTGGCACGACGACATCTCGCGCCGCTTCGCCGTCTTCGTGGCGATGAGCATGGTCGCCTTCGCGATGCAGGACCTGATCCTCGAGCCGTTCGCGGGGAGCGTCTTCGGCCTCTCGCCCGCCGACAGCACGCGCATCAGCGGCGTGCACCAGGGCGGCGCACTGGTCGGCATGCTCGTCACCGCGGCGCTCGCGACGCGCGTCGGCACCGTCACGAGCTGGGCGCGCTGGGGATGCGTGGCGAGCGGTGCGGCGCTGGTGGCGATCGCCTGCGCGCCGCTCACCGGCTCGCTGGGGGTGCTCAAGCTCACGCTCCTCTGGCTCGGCATCGCCAACGGCTGCTTCGCGATCGGCGCCATCGGCGCGATGCTCGGCCTCGCGCAGCGCGGCGGTGCGCAGCGCGCCGGGATCCGCATGGGCGTCTTCGGCGCGGCCCAGGCGATCGCGCAGGCCGGCGGCGCCTTCCTGGGCGCCGTGGCCAGCGATGGCACGCGTGCCCTCTTCGGCTCCGACCTGCTCGGCTACGGGAGCGTCTTCGTGGCCGAAGCGGGGGTGTTCGTGGTGGCGGCGGTGCTGGCGAGCGCGGTGCCGGCGGTCACGCCGCGCACGGCGCGGGTGGACGATCTCCTGGCGGCCGGCGCATGACGCGCCACCGTCCGGCGCAGGTGGTGCTCTTCTCCGGTTTCCCTGACGAGGCGACGCGATGAAGACCTGGGATGCGGTGGTGGTGGGGGGTGGGCCGGCCGGTGCGACGGCGGCGGAGGAACTCGCGCGCGCGGGCTACGACGTGGCGCTCCTCGACAAGGCGGGGCGCATCAAGCCCTGTGGCGGCGCGGTGCCGCCGCAGCTCCTGATCGACTTCGACGTCCCGGAGTCGCTGATGGTCGCGCGGGTCGACACGGCGCGCATGGTCTCGCCGACCAACGCGAACGTCGACATCCCGGTCGGCAAGGGCTACGTGGGGATGGTCGACCGCGGCGTCTTCGACGAGTGGCTGCGCGAGCGGGCCCGCACGCGTGGCGCGACGCGCCTCACGGGGCTCTTCCGCCACTACACGCGCGACACCGACGGCACGCTCCTCGTCCACCACACGCAGGGCAACTCGCGCAACGCGCCGGAGGGGGTGCTCCGCACGCGGCAGCTGATCGGCGCCGACGGCGCGCTGTCGGCGGTCGCCCGACAGGCGCTCCCCGTGGCCTACCGCGGCAGCAAGCGCGTGACGGCCTACCACGAGATCATCGAGAGCCCGCAGGTGGAGAGCGATGCCTTCCGCCACGCGCGCGCCGACGTGATCTACAACGGGCGCTACTCCCCCGACTTCTACGCCTGGATCTTCCCGCACGGCCACGTGACGAGCGTGGGGACGGGGACCTTCCAGCAGGGCTTCGACATGCGGCAGGCGATCGCCGACCTGCGGCGCGAGACGGGGCTCGACGCCTGCGCCACGATCCGCAAGGAGGGGGCGCCAATCCCGCTCCGCCCCCTCGACTGGTGGGAGAACGGCCGCGACATCTCGGTCACCGGCGATGCGGCGGGGGTGGTTGCCCCGGCGAGCGGCGAGGGGATCTTCTACGCCATGACGTGCGGCCGCTTCACCGCCCAGGCGGTGGGCGAGGCGATCCGCACGGGCAAGGGGGCGAAGCTCGTGAAGGCCCGGCGGCGCTTCCTGTGGGAGCACGGCCAGGTGTTCCGCGTCCTCAACGTGATGCAGAACTTCTGGTACACTACGGATGACCGTCGGGAGCGCTTCGTGAAGATTTGCCGCGACGAGGACGTGCAGCGCCTCACCTTCGACGCGTACATGCGGAAGAAGCTCGTGCGGGCCAAGCCCATGGCCCACGCGCGAATCTTCTTCAAGAACATCGGGCACCTCACGGGCCTCCTCTCGCCCGCCTGAGTTCGATGGGTATCTTCGACGACGTCGTGCAGCACGTCACCCCTTCCCCCCTGGTGCCTGCATGCTGATCTGTCTCGCCGTGGACTACCGCAGGGCGGACGTGGCCACACGCGAACGCTTCCATCTCGCCGAGCAGCGCATGGGCGAGATGTACCGCCGGTTGATCGGCGGCGGCGTGAGCGAGCTGGCGCTCGTCTCGACGTGCAATCGCACGGAGCTCTACGCGTGGACGGACGGGAGCGGCCAGGGCGCGCTGGAGCGCGCCGTGGAGCACCTGGCGAGCGTCTGGATGCCCGACGAGGTGGAGCGGACGCAGCTCCTCACCACGCTCACGCTGCGCATCGGCGACGAGGTGGGGCGGCACCTCATGCGCCTCGCCGGTGGACTCGAGAGCCAGATCCTCGGCGACGGCCAGATCCTGGGCCAGGTGCGGAGCGCCTATCGCACCGCCTGCGAGATGGACACGGTGGGGCCGATGCTCCACCGCCTCTTCGAGATCGCGCTCCGCACCGGGCGCCGGATCCAGCACGAGACGTCGCTGAGCACCGGGCGCAACTCGATCGGCGCCGAGGCCGCGAGCGTCGCGCTCCGTCGCTTCGGGACGCTGGAGCATGCGCGCTGCGTGGTGGTCGGCTGCGGCAAGACGGGGACGCGCGCCGCGCGCCAGCTGGCCAAGCTGGGCGCCACCGACGTGGTGCTCATCAACCGCACGCCGCAGCGCGCCGAGGAGCTCGCGGCCTCGCTCAAGGGGCGCGTGGCGGGGATCGAGACGCTGCATGCCGAGGCGGCCATGGCCGACGTGGTGATCGTGGCCACCGGCGCCCCCACCTACACGGTGGTTGCGGCGACGCTCGCCGCGGCGCGACGCAACGTCGGCAACGCGAGCGCGCCGCTCCTCCTCATGGACCTCGCGCTGCCGCGCAACGTCGATCCCACCGCCGGCGAGCTGGCCGGGATCACGCTCGTCGACCTCGACGCGCTGCATCCCCCGATCGTGGCCGCCGAAGCGGCGCGGCGCTCGGCGGTGCCGTCGGCCGAGCGCATCGTGGAGGCGGAGATGCGCTGGCTGCGCCACTGGCTGGCGACCGGCGCGGCGCGCCTCGCGATCCGGTCGCTGCACGATGCGCTGGTCGACCTCTGCCGGCGCGAGGTGGCCTTCGTGGCCGGCGACGGCGTGGCGGAGCGGACCGCGCAGCGCATCGCCGCCAAGCTGCTCGCGCGCCCCATGAACGTCTTCAGCGACGCGATCGCCCGCGGCGAGGACGTGGGCGAGCTCGCCGGCCATCTCGACCAGCTGTTCGCGGCGCCGCCGCGCCGCGGCACGACCGGGGAGCACCCCGTGCTCGTGCCTCCTGCCTCGGCGTCGCTCGCGACGTCCGGTGCCCCGTTGGCCTGAGCCCTTCGCGTTCCATGTCGAGTACGCCCCGCGCCTCCGCGGTGGACGCCGTCACGCCGCTCGTTCCCGGCGTGCGCGGCAACGACCTGTTCCTGCGCGCCTGCCGGCGCGAGCCGGTGGAGCGCCCGCCGGTCTGGATGATGCGCCAGGCGGGGCGCTACCTCCCCGAGTACCGTGCGGTGCGCGCGACGTCCGACTTCCTGAGCATGGTGCAGACGCCGGAGCTGGCCACGGAGGTCACGCTCCAGCCGGTCGACCTGCTGCACGTGGATGCGGCGATCATCTTCAGCGACATCCTCGTGGTGCCGCAGGCGATGGGGCTCCCGCTCACGGTCGACGAGGGCGTCGGCCCGGTCTTCGGCGAGACGGTGCGGTCGATGGACGCGGTGAAGCGGCTCAGGGAGGTGGAGCCGCGCGAGTCGCTCGACTACCACCTCGAGGCGCTGCGCATGACGCGCCGCGCGCTCGACGGCCGCGTGCCGCTGATCGGCTTCGCCGGCGCCCCGTGGACCCTCGCGGCGTACATGGTCGAAGGCAAGGGGACGAAGCAGTTCGCGGTCGCCAAGAAGATGCTCTTCGAGGCGCCCGCGGTGGCGCACGCGCTCCTCGAGACGCTGGCGGTCGCCGTCGGGCGCTTCCTCGTGGCGCAGGCCGAGGCGGGCGCGCAGGCGCTGCAGCTCTTCGACTCGTGGGCGGGGTCGCTGGCACCGGCCGAGTTCCGCAACTTCGCCCTTCCCTACCTCGCGCGGGCCGCGGCCATCGCGCGCACCGCGGGCGTGCCGCTGATCGTCTTCGCGCCCGGCGCCTCGTGGGCGCTGGCCGAGATCGCGCAGGCCACGCTCTGCGACGTGGTCGGCGTGCACTGGGACGTGGAAGCGCGCGTGGCGCGCGAGCGCGTCGAGCACCTGCCCGTGGCGCTCCAGGGCAACCTCGACCCGACGGTGCTCTACGCGCCGCCGGCGGTGATCCGCGAGCGGACGCTGCGCATGCTCGCCGACTTCGGTGGCCGCGGCCACATCGCGAACCTCGGGCACGGCATCCTCCCCGACATCCCGGTCGAGCACGCGCGCACCTTCATCGACACCGTGCGCGAGTGGCGCGCGCCGGCCGGCGCATGACGGCGCCGGCGACGGGGCGCGACGGCACGCTCTCGCCGAAGGTGGAGGCGAATCCGCGGCAGGCGCGCGCCATCGCGTGGATCCACCGGCTGCACGACGACGTGACGGCGCTCTTCGAGCGCCTCGATGGGCGCGAGCGCTTCCGCGAGGATGCCTGGGAGCGTGCCGAGGGTGGTGGCGGCTGGTCGCGCGTGCTCACCGATGGCGCCGTCTTCGAGAAGGCGGGGATCAACCGCTCGGTCGTCTTCGGCCGGCTCCCCGCCGCGGCGGCGGCCAAGCTCGGGGGCCGCGGCGTGAGCGATGGCGAGACGCGCTTCTTCGCCACCGGCGTCTCGCTGGTCGTGCACCCGCGCAGTCCGATGGTGCCGACGGTGCACCTGAACGTGCGCTACTTCGAGCTGCACGACGACGATGGTGCGCTGCGCGACGCCTGGTTCGGCGGCGGGACCGACCTCACGCCGTACATGCCGTTCGTGGAGGACTGCGCGCACTTCCATCACGTGCTCGCGCGGCGCTGCGACGCCTTCCATCCGTCGCTCTACCGCCGCTTCAAGCCCTGGTGCGACGAGTACTTCCGCAACACGCACCGCGGCGGCGAGGCGCGCGGCGTGGGCGGCGTCTTCTTCGATCACCTGCGTCCGGGCGAGGACGAGTCGGGGCTCGACCTCGATGGCGCGTACGCCTTCGCCGACGCCATCGGGCGTTCGCTGGAGGAGGCCTACGCCCCGCTGGTCGATCGTCGGCGCGACCTGGCGTACGGCGAGCGCGAGAAGCAGTTCCAGCTCGTGCGGCGCGGGCGCTACGTCGAGTTCAACCTCGTGCACGATCGCGGCACGCACTTCGGGCTGCACACCGCGGCCCGCATCGAGAGCGTGCTGATGTCGCTGCCGCCGCTCGCCGCCTGGCCGTACGCGCCGGCGTGGGAGCCGGGATCGGCAGAGGCGCGGCTGCTCGAGCTGCTTCGCCCGCGCGACTGGCTCGCCGAATCGGCCCGGGTGCCCTGAGCAGCCGATGACGCCCCACGTGCTGGTGGTCGGAGCCGGGCTCACGGGGCTCGCCACGGCGCGCCACCTGCGCGCGGCGGGGCACGAGGTGACGGTCGTCGATGCGCTGCCGGAGGCCGGCGGCGTGATGCAGAGCGTGGTGCGTGACGGCTGGCTGGTGGAGCGCGGCCCGAACTCGTGCATGCTCACGCCCGAGATGGCGGCGATGATCGACGCCGTGGGGCTCACGCCGGCGCTGGTGCGGGCGAATCCCGCCGGCCAGGTGCGCTACATCGTCCGCGACGGGCGCCCGGTGCCGGTGCCATCGTCGCCCCCGGCGTTCCTCACGTCGCCGCTGTTCGCGTTCGCCGGCAAGCTGCGCCTCCTGCGCGAGCCGTTCATCGGGCGCCGCCAGGGTGCGGGCGACGAGTCGATCGCCGACTTCGTGCGACGACGCCTCGGCACCGAGGTGCTCGACTGGGCGATCGATCCCTTCGTGAGCGGCGTCTACGCGGGCGATCCCGAGACGCTGAGCGTGGGGCATGCCTTCCCGCGGCTGGTGGCGCTCGAGCGCGAGCACGGCTCGCTGATCCGTGGCGCGATCGCGCTCGCACGCCGCCGCGGGGCGGCGCGCGCGACGCAGGCCGCGAGCGGGCAGCGCGGGGCGATGATCTCGTTCCGCGACGGCATGCAGTCGCTCCCCCGGGCGATGGCCGCGAGCCTGGGGCCGCGCGTGCAGTGCGATACGCGGCTGGTGGCGCTCGCGCCGCGCGGCGGGGATGGCGTGCGTGCGGTGCTCGAACGCCGCGGCACGCGCGCCGACGTCGATGCCGACGCGGTCGTGCTCACCGTGCCGGCGCACGCGCTGCGCACGATCGAGCTGCCGAGTGCCGCGGGGGCGGCGGTGCGCCGCCTCGAGACGCTGCGCTATCCCGCCGTGTCGTCGCTCGCGCTCGGCTTCACGCGCGAGCAGGTCGCGCACCCGCTCGACGGCTTCGGCTGCCTGGTCCCCGGCCGCGAGCGACGCGACGTGCTCGGGATCCTCTTCTCGAGCGCACTCTTCCCCGGCCGCGCGCCGGCGGGACACGTGCTGCTCACCTGCTTCATCGGCGGCATGCGTCGCCCCGACCTCGGCATGGCACCCACGTCGCTCCTGCTCGACCGCGTGCTCCCCGAACTCACCGCGCTGCTCGGCGTGCAGGGCGATCCGGTGTTCGTCGAACACACGACGTGGCCGCACGCGATCCCGCAGTACGAGCTCGGCCACGATCACATGATCGAGGCCGCGACCGCGATCGAGGGCGCCGTCCCCGGGCTCGTCGTCGACGGCCAGTTCCGCCGCGGCGTCTCGGTCGGCGATTGCGTGGCGGCGGGCGCGACGCTCGCGGGGCGCGTCGGCGAGATGCTCGCGGGGCGTGCGGGGACGGGCGGCGGCGCCGTACCGCTCACGTCCGGGCGGCGGAGCGCGGTCTGACCGGCGACGCACGCGAGGGGCGCTGGGCGGGCGGGGCGCTGCGCGCCCGCGCAACTGCAGGGCGCTGCGCGCCGAGTTCTGGAGTTCGGGAGTTCGGGAGTACAGCCTGCGAGCGTCCTTGGCGTGTTCCACGCCGTCCTCCTGAACTCCCCAACTCCTGAACTCGGCGCGCAGCGCCCGGCAGTTCCCGGCGAGGCGCGCAGCGCCCGCCCGGCCCACGACGCGCACCCGGCCGAACAGCACCCGAATGACGGTCCGCACGGCGCGACGGTAGGTTGGCGCCATGCTCGACATCCTCGCGATCATGGCGCACCCCGACGACGTGGAGCTCACGTGCGGCGGGACGCTCGCGGCGGCGGCGGATCGGGGGCGGCGAGTGGGGATCGTCGACCTGACGCGCGGCGAGACGGCATCGCGCGGCACACCCGAGCTGCGTGCGACCGAGGCGCAGGCGGCGGCGCGCATCCTCGGCGTGGAGCATCGCGAGTGCCTCGGCCTCCCCGATGCGGCGATCGTCGACGTGCCCGCGACGCGCGAGCGGCTGGCGCGCGTGCTGCGCACGCTGCAGCCGCAGGTGGTGATCACGCATGCCCGCACCGGGCGTCATCCGGACCATGAGGCTGCGGCGCAGCTCGTGCGCAATGCGGCCTTCATCGCGGGACTGCGCATGGTCGCCCCCGATCTCCCCCCCTTCCGGCCGCGCAAGGTGCTGCACTGCACCACCTATCGCGAGGATGCGCCGAAGCCCACGTTCGTCGTCGACATCAGCGCGACCTTCGACCGCAAGCTGGCGGCGATCGCCTGCTACCGCTCCCAGTTCGAGGGGTTGACCCAGGCCGGCGAGGTCTACCCCAACGGCGAACCGCTCGCCGACGTCATCCGCCACCAGGCGGCGCACTACGGCGCGATGATCCGCTGCCGATACGGCGAGCCGTTCTTCACCACCGAGACGATGCGCGTCGAGGACGTCGCCGCGCTCGACGTCCCGACCTTCTGAGTCGCATGGACTACGGATCCTACCTCGCGCTCACCGAGCTGCTCGCGCTGCAGCGGACGCAGTCGCAGCCGGAGCACCCCGACGAGCTCCTCTTCATCGTCGTGCACCAGGCGTCGGAGCTCTGGTTCAAGGTGCTGCTCCACGAGATGGACCAGCTCGAGGACGCGATGCGCGCCGACGACGCCGAGCGTGCGGTGACGAGCGCGGGGCGGATCAACGTGCTGATGCGCATCGTCAGTCAGCAGCTCGCCGCGCTCGACACGCTCCCGCCCCAGCGCTTCATGCAGTTCCGCGGCTACCTGGGGTCGTCGAGCGGCTCGCAGTCGGAACAGTTCCGTGCCATCGAGGCGCGGAGCGGGCTGCGCGACGAGCACTTCCTCTCGGTGCTGCGCGAGCACGGGCCGATCCCGCCGCTCGTGCAGGACTCGCTCGCCCGCCCCACGATGCAGGCGCTCTACCTGGCGATGGTCGAGCGCGCCGGCCTCACGCTCGAGGCGCTCTACCTCGAGCACGAGCACTCCACGCTCTTCCGCCTCGCCGAGGGGTTGCTCGAGTACGAGCAGCAGTTCGGGCAGTGGCGCTTCCTGCACGTGCAGCTCGTGGAGCGCATCATCGGCCCGCGCACGGGTGGCACCGGGGGCACGCTCGGCGCGAAGTACCTCAGCAACACGCTCAAGTCGCGCTTCTTCCCCGCCCTGTGGGACGTGCGTGCGGCGATCTACCGCGCGGCGACGTGAGCGGCACCGGCGCGGCGTGCAGCGGCCCCCCGCGATGAACGGCGTCCGCCACGACATCAGCATCGCCTACGGCGCGGCCACGCCCCCCTTCCCGGGCGACACGCCGTTCCACTGCGGCTGGGCGTGGGAGATGGCGCACGGCGCGAGCGTGAACGTGGGGCGGATCACGACCAGCCTGCACGTGGGGACGCATGCCGATGCGCCGCTGCACGTGCGTGTCGGTGCGCCGGCGAGCGAGACGCTCCCGCTCGACGCCTTCCATGGTCCCGCGCTCGTGCTCGACGTGCGCGGCGTGGGCGACGACCACGTGATCACGCGCGACGAACTCGCCGCGCGTCTCGCCGACGCGCGCCCGGCCCGGCTCCTGCTCCGCACCGGCCGCTCCGTCTCGGCGGGCACCTTCCCCACCGCCTGGCCCGCGCTCGCACGGCCTCGTGCTGCTCGGCACCGACGCACCGAGTGTCGACCTGCGACCGGCGACCGAGCTCGCGGTGCATCACGCCCTCTTCGATGGTGGCGCGTGCAACCTTGAGAACCTGCACCTCGCCGGGGTGTCGGCGGGCACGTACGAGCTCGTCGCCTATCCCGTCCTCGTCCACGGCGCCGACGCGGCGCCCGTTCGCGCCGTGCTCGTGCAGCCGGCGTGACAGCTGCGCACCGTTCGCACGGTCGCCGCGACCGAGCGGGGCGTGGCGCGCATCGTCGGTGAGGGCCGGCGTTCGCTTTCGCACGCCGGGATCGCACCATATCGTCCGCAGCACG
Source organism: Gemmatimonadaceae bacterium (assembly GCA_025453855.1). Taxonomy (GTDB): domain Bacteria; phylum Gemmatimonadota; class Gemmatimonadetes; order Gemmatimonadales; family Gemmatimonadaceae; genus JALOPO01. Next base: position 757 of record JALOPO010000024.1, on the reverse strand, counting down.
CGCCCGCCCCGATGACGCACGACGTCCCATGACCGGTGTCGCCCATGTCGCTCTTCGAGATCATCGGTGAGGCGGAGGATCCCGGGTCGGTCGGACGGGTGAAGGTGCGCCCGCCGGAGGCCGAGGGCGGGAGCGTGCGCGAGGTGGTGACACGCGCCATCCTCGCGCTCGCGATCGTGGTCATCGCGGTGATCCTGGCCGCGCGCGCCGCGCGAGGCGCTGACGGCACCCTGATCGCGCTCGGCGCGCTGCTGGCCTACCTCGTGGTGAGCGCCCTCGTGTCGCCCGAGCCGGACGTCGACAACCTTGGCCTCGCGGGCGGGCTCGCGAACCACCCGACGCGCGTGTCGGACGACCTGAATCGCCTGCTGCTGCTCTTCGCGGTGCTGCTCGCGCCAGGTCGCTGGGTCACGCGGCAAGCGGATCATCGTGCAGCGGGCGGTCGTCTTTCCCGATCGACCGTTCCGGCGCCGTGACCCGGACGAGCGAGACGAGCGACCCGCGTAGCTGGCGCGCCGTCGAGTTGCCCGCGCCGGCGGGACGACGCGGCAGTGGCGCAGCGCGGCACTCGCCGCGCCGTCCGTCGGGGTGCATCGTTGACACCATGCGCCCTATCGACGCCGCCCGCATCCCCGACGCCGCGCGCGTCATCGATCCCGTCTTCCTGCGCTCCGCGCTCGTGCGCGACAGCGCGCTCGATCGCCTGCTGCACGCGTCGATCGCCTGCAAGGTGGAGTCGCTCAACCCGATCCGGTCG
>JALOPO010000388.1 GCA_025453855.1 Gemmatimonadaceae bacterium | reverse complement strand
ACGACGATCGCACCGGGATTGAGCGCGTTCACGATCATCGCCAGGCCGAGGCCGAGGTAGTTGCCCGTCTCGCGCACGGCGGTGAGGGCGGCGGGGTCGCCGGTCATCGCCCACGTCACGATCTCGTCCACCGGCACGACCTCCGGCACCGCCGACGCGCCGCGCGGCCGATCGTGCGCGGTGTGCGGGCTGAGCGCCATGAGCTCGGCGAAGCGCGACCGGGTGGCGAGGTTCGAGACGAAGGCCTCCCAGCAGCCGAGCGAGCCGCACGAGCAGCGCGGGCCGTTGGGCGCGAGCGGGACGTGGCCGAATTCGCCGGCGGTGCCGACCGCGCCGCGCAGCACCTCGCCGCCGATGACGATCCCCGTGCCCACGCCGTCGGAGACGGTGACGTAGACGAAGTTCGCGTCGTCGGCGCGCGCGGCCGGCGCCCCCGCGTCGCGGTGCGCGAGCCACATGCGCGCGAGCGCGCAGGCGATCGGCGCGTTCTCGATCGTGCACGGCACGCTCACGCGCTCGCGGAGCAGCGAGACGAAGTCGACGTCGGCCCAGCCGAGCTGCGGGGCACGCACGACGCGTTCGGTGCGCCGGTCGACCATGCCGGGGACGACGATGCCGAGCCCCTCGCAGGTGCCGGTGCGGCGATGCGTGGCGACGAGGCGCGCGACGCGGGCCGCGATCTCGTCGGCGAGCACGTCGGGGGCGGTGACGGTGGGGAACGACTCGACGCCGAGCGTGCGCCCCTCGAAGTCGCCGAGCGCGACCCAGGTGCGGCTCTGCCGCACGTCGACCGCCGCGGCGAGGCGATCGGCGGTGCGCACGAAGAGGTGCGTGGGACGGCGGCCGCGCGTGGCGGCGCCCAGCTCGCCCTCGTAGATGAGCCCCTCGTCGAGCAGGTCGCCGACGAGCGCCGTGACCATGCCGCGCGTGATCCCCATGCGCCGCGCGAGGTCGGCGCGCGAGATCGGCTGGTGCTCGTGCACGAGCGTGAGCACGATGCGGCGGTTGATCTCGCGCGTGGTGGCGCGCGTGGCACGCTGGAAGTTGCCCGGGTCGATGCGGCGCATGCGGGTGCGCGGGGGCTCAGACGACCTGCGCCGCGGCCCAGAAGCGCGCGTCACGCTCGTGGCCGAAGCCGATGCCGACGGGCACGGCCACGCGACCCTCTTGGAATTCGGCTGCCTCGGCGCGGTACTCCATGAAGGGCGTGATGTTGGGGCAGGCCGCCGCGAAGTGCAACAGCGGCGCGGCGGCGGGGAGCGCCTTGGGCGTGTGCGGGCCGACCGCGCGACCACGCCCGGCCGCCATGCGGGCGACGCGCAGCGCGCGCACGAAGCCGCCGTTGTAGAAGAGGTCGGGCTGCACGATGTCGAGCACGCGGTCGCGCACGATGGTCGCGAAGCCGTGCAGGCTCGTCTCCTGCTCGCCGCCGGCGACCTGCACGGTGCGCAGCGCCTGCGTCACCGCACGCGTGCCATCGTAGTCCTGCCACGGGCAGGGCTCCTCGTAGATCGCGACGCCATGCGCCTCGAGGAGCCGGCCGATGCGGATCCCCTCGCGCACATCGTACGAGCCGTTGGCGTCGGCGTAGATGGTGACGTCGTCGCCCACGGCGCGGCGCAGCGCGGGGACGAGCGCCTCGGTGCGCCCCGGTGCGGCGTCGGCGTTGCGACGCATGCGGCCGCCGACCTTGATCTTCACGGCGCGTGCCCCGGTGCGGGCGAGCGCGTCGCGGACGCGGGCGACTTCCTCGTCGGGCGTCGTCTCGCGCGTGAGGCGCGTGACGTACATGGGGATCGTGTCGCGGCGCGCGTCGCCGGGGACGAGGCGATGCACCGGGAGCGCGGCGCGGCGCGCGAGCGCATCGAGGAGCGCGAGCTCCACGTGGCCGACGCAGTTCCAGAAGGGCATGCCGGCGAACTTGTAGTTGCGCTCGGCCTCGTAGACGCCGTCGACGAGTGATTCGAGGTCGCGGGCGTCGCGCCCGACGAAGAAGGGGACGACGAGCTCGCGCAGCAGCGGGAGGAGGAGGCGCAGCTGGTCGTTGGCGGGGATCGCGCCGATGGTGCCGTCGGCGAGGTGCACGCGCACCCATCGACCGGCGTCGCGGGAGGCGACGGCGGCGCCCGGCAGGTCGACGACGTCGATGGCGGCGATGCGGAGCGGATCAGGGAGGAGGGCGTGGAGCGGACGCAGGACGGGGCGTTCGAAGTCGGGCGGGGCGTGCGGTGCCTCGGGCGCGACGTCGCCTGCCGCGTCGCGGCCGGCGCGGCGTCGGGCGGGCGCGGCGGCGGGCCAGCCGAGCGACGCGGCCGTGGCGACGGCGTCGAGGCGGGCGGTGCCGGCGGTGGCGAGTCCGCCCAGCAGGAGGCGGAGGGCGTCGCGACGGGTCGTGGGGGGCATGGTGCGAGCGGGTGGGGCGAGGGGACACGAGGCGAGCGCGGCGGGCGGCGACGTGACGGCGCCGGTGGCGCCCTTGACGCCCCATCGCCCCTCGGCTAGCCTCACGCCCACTTTGTTCCGTCAGCGAACAAAATACCCGCGCACGACCGCCGACGACATCCCATGTCCCGGCCATCAGCGTCCCCATCCCCTCGCGCACCATCAACGGAGCCCTGCGTGCCCCTCGCCGCCCCCACCGCCCACGCCGACGCGCTCCCCCGACTCGGGGCGGTGCAGTGGCAGGCGGCCGGCGGCTACCGGCGCGAGACGCTCCCCGTGCGCGTACTGCAGTTCGGCACGGGGATGCTCCTGCGGGCGCTCCCGCTCGCCCTCCTCGACGCCGCCAACCGGACGGGCGCCGGCGCCGGCCGCGCGCTCCTCGTGCAGAGCACCGGCGGCACGACGGCCGACGAGCTCACCGCACAGGACGGGCTCTTCACGCTCGTCACGCGGGGCCTGGTGCACGGCGCGCCGGTGGACGACGCGCGGCTGATCGGGAGCGTGGCGGCCGCGTTGCGCGCC
>JALOPO010000387.1 GCA_025453855.1 Gemmatimonadaceae bacterium | reverse complement strand
CGGTAGCTGCGCTCGACGTGGCCGGCGAGGTCGGCGTCGGTGAGGTAGACGTCGCGCAGCGCACCGCGGGCGTAGCGAGACGCCTGGTCGCGGAAGTGGCGCGAGGTGGAGTCGCCCGACTGGCCGCCGGCCATGATCGCCTGTGCGCGCACGCGCGGGCCGAACTCGACGACGGCGACGAAGCTGTTGCCGTAGGTCCCGTAGATGCGCCGCGTGCTGGTGGTGCGACGCGCGTCGAAGCTGGCCAGCGATCCCCACCGCGCGCTCGTGAAGCCGACCGCCTCGCTCGGCTGCGCGTCGTCGAAAGTGGGGGTGATCGCGTTCGCGAGGCGCTGGAAGCGGTTCACCTCGCCCCACGGGCGGCGCCAGGTGCCGAAGCGGCCGGTGAGCGTGTCGACCGCGACGGCGAGCGCGTCGATGCGCTGGGCGTCGGTGAGGCGCGTCGCCATCCACTCGTACGGCGAGAGGCGCGCGGCGCCGGCACCGGGGGCGCTGCGCCGCCAGAGCTCCTCGCCCCAGAAGATGGCGAGCGTCGTCGCCTCGCTGGTCGTGCTCCAGCGACGATCCCACGCGCGCAGCACCGCCACCGGCTCTGCCAGCCGCGTGCGGCGCGCGTCGCCGGCCGGGAGGGCGTCGTACGCGCGGACGAGCAGCGGGAGAAGCGGCTCGAAGGCGGTGACATCGGGATCGTACGCGGCGTCGCGCAGGGTGGCGGCGGTGAAGTCGCGCCGGTCGCCGATCACGCGCAGCGCGTGGATGCCCCGCGGGTTCTCGCCGGCGCGATCCATGTAGCGCGGGAAGTCGCGCGAGCGCGGACTCTCGCTCGGACCGGCGGCGGTGTATGGCCAGTTGTTCGTGTTCTGGATGAAGCCGCCGCGCGGGTTGATCGTGTTGGGCAGCTCCGCCGGCGGGTGCACGCCGCGCCACTCGGTCGCCGGATCGCTCCCGTCGACGGGCCTGTCCCAGTCGAAGGCGGTGTCGCGCACCGGGACGAAGTTGGGATGGAAGTAGGCGATGTTGCCGTCGGCGTCGGCGTAGACGGTGGCGTTCGACGAGTTGGCCTGCAGCGCCATCACCGCACGGAACTCGGCCAGCGTGCGCGCCTTCGTGCGCCCGTAGCTCTGGCGCAGCGCGGCGATCGGCGTGTCCATGAGGCGCGTCGCGATCCAGCGGTCGCCCTCGCGGCGCGTGATCGGCCCGTGATGCGTGTGCCAGGTGGTGATCGTGCGCGGCACGAGGCCGGCGGCGGTGCGCACGCGGAGCGTCACCGTGCGCGCGGTCATGGGGCGCCACGTGGTCCCGTACCGGTAGTGCGGCACGCCGTCACGCAGCTCCACCGTCTCGGCGTACTCGTCGACGACGTCGGGATAGGCCGACGTGTGCATCCAGCCGAGTCGCGCGTTGAAGCCCTGGTAGACGAAGAACTGCCCCCACGTGCTCGCGCCGTAGACGTCGAGCCCGGCGTCGCTCCGCACCTGCGCCTCGCTGCGGAAGTAGTGCGACGTGTGCGGGTTGATGAGGAGCAGCGCACGCCCGCTCGCGGTGCGCGACGGGGCGAGCGCGATCCCGTTCGAGCCGCCCGGCACCGAGTCGAGGAGCGCGTCGCGCCGCGCGTCGTCGTGCGAGCGGATCGCCGTCGACATCGTCCCGTCCTCGCGAAACGCCTCGCGCGTGCGTGCGGCACCCGCGCGTCCGCCACCGGCCGGGGGGGCGGGCGGCGTCTCGTAGAAGGCGCGGATCCCGCCCAGCGACACCCCCTCGATGTCGCCGCCGATGCTCCCCTCGGTGAACGAGAGCGCCATCCACGGTTCGAAGCGCGTGATCGCACGCGGCGTGACCTGCGGATTGGTGCGCAGGAACCAGTTGAGCCCATCGGCCCACGCGTCCATGAGCGCGCGTAAGTCGGCCGGGAAGTCGTCCTCGCCCTGCGCGTACATCATGCCGAAGACGGCGTCGGCGTCGGTGGGGCCGTGGATGTGCGGGATCCCCCAGTCGTCGCGCGTGATCGTGACGCGTGCCGCGATGCCGGCAAGGCGTGCGCTGTCGGCGTCGCGCGCAGCGCCGGTGGGGGGCGTCGATGCCGTCGTGGTCGTCGCCGATCGCGACGTGCCGCAGGCGCCGAGCACGATGCTGGCGGCGGCGAGGGCGCCCGAGGCGCAGGCACGTCGCATGGCGGACGCATGCGTGACCGCGCGACGGGGAACCACCGACCGAGTGGCCGGAACGGCGCGCGATGCGAGCGGGCGACGGGTCATCGGATGCATGCTGAGGTGAACGGGCCTGTGGCGTCGATGATGCGCGCGACCAAGCTACGCAGCGGGCACGACCGTCGTTCGCGTGGTGCGCCGTCGCGCCCGGCACGCCTTTCGCCGACAACCGGGAGACACTCCGCCGATGCGCCACCGCGCGACATCATCCAGCATTGCCCTGCTTCCGTGATCCGGCGCCGATCGCCGGTCGCGCACTCGAGGTCTGCCGATGCCCGATCCGCTCGTCGGTTCGCGTGCCGTACTGCCGTCGCCGCCGCGTCGCCCGCTCGTCTTCGCATCGATCTTCATGGCCGTGGCGGCGGCGCGCCCTCACGCGCCCCTGGCCGCACAGGGCTACGGCCTCTACGAACAGGGCGCCTGCGCGATGGCGCGTGGTGGCGCCGCCGCCGCCGCACCCTGCGCCGACGGCTCGACGATGGTCTTCAACCCCGCCGGCCTCGCCGGCATGCCCGCGCTCGCGGGACTCGGCAGCACGGTGGTGGTGCCGGGCGGCACGTTCACGAATGGCACCACCGGGCGCGTCACCGATCTCGAGCGCGATCCGGTGGTGAGTCCGAACCTGTATCTCGTCGGGCCCATGCGCTGGGGCTTCACCGGCGGGCTCGCGGTCTACAATCCGTACGGCCTCTCGCTCACCTGGGCGCCGAACAGCGAGGGACGCTTCGTGGGGAGCCGCAGCGTGCTGCGCGTCACGCAGCTCCAGCCGACGCTCGCCACGCGCGTGGGGCCGCTCTCGATCGGGGGCGGGCTCAACTTCGGCTACAGCGCCGTACGGCTGCAGCGGCGCCTCGACCTCGCCGCGCAGCAGACCGGCATTCCCGGCGTGACGTTCGGCACCATCGGCGCACCCGCCGGCACCGACTTCGCCGACGTGAACCTCACCGCCAACGACTGGGCCTTCGGCTGGAACGCGGGCCTCCTCCTGCGCGGTGGCGATCGCATCGCGCTCGGCGCGCGCTACCTCTCGCGGCAGACGTACCGCTACCGCGGCGGCGAGGCCGACATCACGCGTCTCCTCACCGGCCGCACCGTGCCGGCCGACGTGCGCAATCCGGCCAATCCGTCGCAGATCCTCATCCGGCAGGGGACGCCGTTCGACACGCTCGTCGCCGCGCAGTTCGCGCCCGACGGCCTGCTCGCCGACCAGCAGGCACGCACGATCCTGCGCACGCCCGAGCAGGCGGTGGTCGGCGTGATGCTGCGCCCCGCGGGGGCGCTCAAGCTCCTCTTCGACGCGCAGTGGACCAACTGGGAGGTCTTCGATCGCGTGCGGCTCGACTTCGAGCGGTTGCCGAGCGAGACGCTGGTGCAGGACTATCGCGCGACGTGGAGCTGGCGCACCGGCGTGGAGTACGAGTTCACCGGCGGCACCGCGTTCCGACTGGGCTGGGCCAGCAACGAGGCCGCGGCGCCCGCGCAGTCGGTGACGCCGGTGCTCCCCGAGGCCGGGCGCAACGCCTACACGGCCGGACTGGGCGCGCAGCTCTCCAACCGTCTCCGTGCCGACGTCGCCTACATGTACCTCGACCAGCGCGACCGTCGCGGCCGCACCGTCGCCGGCGACGCCGCCCAGAACAACGGCACCTTCCGCTTCGACGCGCATCTCGTGAACCTCTCCCTCGCCTACGCCTTCAGCGGCGGCCGCATGCCACGCTGAGACGGGACACTCGTCCAGGCGATCGACGGGGCGACATCACCGCGCGCGCCTGCCGTCTCCGTTTTACGGGCGTCTCAATTTCTTTGCTTTTCTCCGTTCCTCCGCTGTCCGTGCAGTTCGAACAGACAGGGAGAGCGGGGGAACGGGGACGACCGGAGGACGGAGACCGTTGGAGCGAACGGGAGGTGTCGTGCACGGCCACTGCGGGACGCGATGATGCGATGGGGCGCGAGGGAGCGCGATGGACTGACTGTTGATGGGTGCCGAGTGGGCGGAAGCTGTCGCTCGCACCGTCGGCAATTCCGGGTCGGTGCATCGCGCTCCCTCGCGTCCCTTCGCATCATCGCGTCCTGCAGTAGCGATGTCGCGATGACAACCGATCAGGCGAGCGATCGCTGGGCGCGGCGGCAGATGTAGGTGGTGGCGGGGACGGGCGACTCGGAACGCCAGCGTGCGCAGAGGGTGCGCACGAAGTCGGGGGACGACTTGCCGGCGTCGTTGAGCCAGTTGGCGACGGAGTCCTGCACGTAGCGGGCAGGGTCGGCGCGGACCGGGTCGAGGAGGGGGAGGGCGAGCGCGGGGTCGCGCACGAGCGGGGCGAGGTGCGGGGACCAGACGCCGCGGGGGCGCGTGAGCTCGATGGCGAAGCGGCGCGTCGTCTCGCGCGGGTCGAGCACCCACGGTGCGAGGAGGGTGAGCGCGCCGGGGACATCGTCGGCGACGTGCGGGCGCACCGCGAGCCAGGCCCATTCCCGCACGCCGAAGTGGGGGTCGTCGGCCAGCGGACGCAGCATCGTCAGTCGCTCCGCGAGCGTGCGCCCCGGTGCCGCCGCGATCGCGTACGCCACCCAGCCGCGCACCGTGTCGCTCGGGTGCGTGCCGAGTGCGCGCGCGCCGTCGAGGCCGAGCCGCTCGAGGAGGAGCGTCCCCGCGACCGCCATCCGCCGCGTGACCCCCGCCGGCTGCGCCGCGGCCATGCTCGCGAGCGCGTCATCGCCGATGCGTGGCACCGCATGCCCCAGCAGCGTCGCGAAGTCGATCGCCAGCCCCTCCGCGAGCGTCGCCGTCTCCAGCGTCCCCTCGTTCAGCCGTGCCAGCACATCCCGCGGAATGTCCGCTCGGCGCGACGC
>JALOPO010000386.1 GCA_025453855.1 Gemmatimonadaceae bacterium | reverse complement strand
CTCGCGGACGAGGAGCGTGAAGCCGTTCGGGAAGACGAAGCGGTGCGTGGCTTTCGCGGTCGGCGGTGCGGAGACGGTCATCGGAGGAGTGAGGTGGTGGTCAGGGGACGCGCGAACGGAGCCCGCCGCGACGGCGGGCGACCTGCCGCGCGGAGTGCGCACGACACTGCAAGCGCGTCGGCGCGGAGTACGCACCAGACTGCAACCGCGTCAGCACGGAGGCGCGGAGAACCACCGGAACACGGAGGGGGCGCCGACGATGACCGCGTGGCACCCGGAGCTCCCCGCGCATGCGGGACCGATCAACAGCTTTTCTCAATGGTCCCGCATGCGCGTCGGCTCCCGCATGCCGACCTCCGTCCTCCGGTCGTTCTCCGCGCCTCCGTGCCGACGGCCGTTGCACTCTCCCGCATGCGCCGGCCCGCTGCAGGCACCTGCGTCCGTGGTGAATACACGACCGCGCGCCCGCGTCAGCAGCACGGGCGCGCGGTCGACGAACTGGCGCACGACTCAATGCAGGATCTTGAGCACCCCCGCCTCGGCCGATCCGCGCACGAAGGCCTCCGGCGACTCGGTGGAGATGCTGATGCCGGTCTGGGCGAGGATGCGCGCCGACTCGGCGAGCATGAACTCGAACGCCGGGCGGCCGCGCATCGACGACGACGCCTCCTGCAGCGCCCGCACGATCTCGTCCCATGACCCCGTGTAGGTGTCGCCGTTGCGGGTGAGCACCGCGTGCTCCGACGCGCCGGCGCGCTGCTCGCGCATCTCCGCGAGCAGCGTGCCGAACAGCTCCAGCTGCCCGCGCGTGTCGGGCTGCTCCTCGTGCTCGCCGAGCACCGTCGCCTCCACCTCGGCGAGCAACTCGTCGATGGCGTCGGTGTCGCCGTTCAGCTCCTCGAGGCGCGCCTCCCACGGCGCGAGGTCGGGGTCGTCGTCCTTGAGGCGGTAGGCGGCCTTCTTGAGCTCCATGAGGCGCCAGATCCCGAGCTCGTCCCAGTGATCCTCGGGCTTGGTCTTCTCGAAGTGGTAGAGCGCGGCCTCGTACTCCTGCTTGTCGTAGAGCACGTTGGCGAGGTAGATGCGCGCCTCGAGATACTCGGGATCGAGCTTGAGCGCGCGTCGCAACGTGCTGATCGCGGCGTCCTCGTCACCGCAGCGGTGCTCGGCGTAGCCCATGCAGCTCACCGCCTCGGCGCTGTCCGGCTCCTGCTGCACGGCGATGTCGAAGAACTGCGAGGCATCCTCGACGAGGTTGTCGCGGAAGAGTGCGCGGCCGACCTGGAGCATGAGCTCCACGTCGTCATGGTACCCGAGCTCGAGGATGCGGCGGAAGTTCTTGCGCGCATTCTCGGGCCCAGGCGTACTCCTCGCGCGCCAGGCGCGCATACCCCTCGCCCACGTGCAGCTCCACGGCGGTCGGGTAGAGCGCGAGCCCTTCCTTGAGCACCGACAACGCGTCGTCGAACCGCCCCTCGTTGTAGAGCTGGTGGGCGCGCTCGTCGTACTCCTCGGACGACAGGAATTGCGAAGGCATCTCCTACTCCTCCCGAAGCGGCGACGGCCGGAAGATACAGCTGGTGTCACGCCATGCGCGCCCCCCGCGCACGAGGTCGTGGGCCGTGCGCTCCGTGCTGCGATCCTCTACCCCGATCGTGCGGCGGTGTGTCGCCGGGGCGGACACGGGCGCCCGGCGCGGCAGGTCAGGCGAGGTGGCCGAGGGCGACGGCGATCTCCCCCGCCACCCGGGCGTTCTGCTCGAGCAGCGCGAGGTTCGCGGCCAGCGAGCGCCCCCCGGTCGCCGCCACGACGGCGCCGAGCAGGAAGGGCGTGAGCGCCGCCCCGCGCACGCCCGCGCGCTCGGCCTCCACCAGCGCCCGGCCGACGGCGGCGTCGACTTCCGCCTGCGCGAGCGCGGTGGCGGCGGGCGGCGGAATGACCACCAGGATCGCCCCCGGCAGCCCCAGACTCCACTGCGTGCGCGCCATGCGCGCGACCGCCTCGGCGCCGTCCACCACATGCGCGATGCGCAATCCGGTGGTGCGCGTGAAGAAGCCCGGGAGCTCGTCGGTGCCCCAGCCGACGACGGCGACGTTGAGCGTCTCGAGCCGCTCCAGCGTGGCCGGCAGGTCGAGGATCGACTTGGCCCCCGCGCAGGTCACGACGAGCGGCGTGCGCGCGAGCGCGAGCAGGTCGCCGGACTCGTCGTACGGCGCGCCACGGTGCACGCCGCCGATGCCGCCCGTCGCGAAGACGCGCACGCCGCCGGCATGCGCGAGCGCGAGGGCTGCCGCGACGGTGGTGGCGCCATCGGCGCCGGCGACCGCGCACGGCGCGATGTCGCGCGCGCCGATCTTGCGCACCCCGTCACGCGCGAGGAAGCGCGCCAGCTCCGCACTGGTGAGGCCGAGCGTGGGCACGCCGCCAGCCACCGCGGTGAGCGCGGGGAGCGCGCCCGCCTCGCGCACCGCGCGGTCCATCGCCTCGGCCGCGGTGGCGTTGTGCGGGATCGGCAGCCCCTGCGCCAGCACCGACGTCTCGAGCGCCACCACCGGCTGCCCATGCTCGATGGCGGCGGCGATCCCGTGGAGTCTCCTGAGCATCCATCCAAGCTATCGCGTGCCGGCACGGCGGCCGAGGGACGCTCGGGCGTACCGCGCGTGCAGCGGTGCGTGCTCGATGCTCTTTCTGAACTGCGTGGGCGCTGCGCGCCGAGTTCAGGAGTTCGGGAGTTCGGGAGGACCACCACGACGGCGCCGTGCCATGCAGTCCTCCTGAACTCCCGAACTCCTGAACTCGGCGCGCAGCGCCCAGCAGTTCAGCAGGAGCAAAGGGAGGCATACGCCGATGCCCCCCAGGCGAGCCTCTGCTACCGCGCCGCAACACCGGCACGACGCGTCAGGACCGCGACGCCGTGGCCGGAGGGAGCGTCTGAGGGGCCTGCTCGCGCACGCGATAGGGGACCGCGGTGAGGATCAGGCGGTCGGGCGCGGGACCGACGAAGCGCGTCGGCCAGCAGGTGGTGAGCGTCAGCAACGGCTCGTCGCTGCGCTTGAGGACGCGTTCGTCGCGGCCGACGATCTGGCGCGTGACGATGCGCCAGGTCACCTGCACGTACGGCGTCTGCGTCTCGATCATGTCGCCGACGCGGATCTCGTCGAGGCGATGGAAGTGCCGATCGCGATGCGCGGAGATGACGCTGTTGCCGGCGACGCCGGGGAGCACGGTGCCGGGCATGTGTCCCGGGCCGGCCCACAGCGACTTGTCGTCGATCCCCTCGACCACCACCTCGTCGAGGCGGATGGACGGCACGAGGAGGCGGACGACGGGGGCGCCGGGCTTGACCGCCTTCATGGTCATGCCGGCGAGCGCCGGGGTGAGCGTGGCGGCCTTCACCACCTTGAGCCACTCGGCACGCGCGCGCTGGCGCATGACGGTGGCGCGAAGGAGCGCCGACCCGACGACGGCGAGCAGCAGAAACCCGGCGCCGAACACGATCCACCCGAACCGCCGCCGGTTGCGGCGCCGCTGGCGGGATCGTGCGACGGCGGCGTCGATCGCCGCCTGATCAGCCCCGCGAGCGCGCCAGGGCGAAAGCACCGATGGCAAGGAGCCCCGAGCCGAGGATGACGACGGAGGGAAGCGGCGTGGCGGTGTCCGGCGCGCGCAGGCCGTCACGGGTGAGCGAGTCCGGCGGCAAGGCGCGCTCGGCCGCTGCCGGCGGCGCGACGGGAGCCGGGTCGGTGGCCGGCGTTGCCGACCGGGCGGCTTCCGTGGTCGGCGAGAGCGGCTCGGCCACCGGGGGCGTGTTGCTCGCGACCACCGGACCGGGGGTCGCCGGCTTCTCGGCGAAGAGCGCGGGGGCGCCCGCAGCCGCCAGCGCGCCGATGAAGCCCAGCGGGGCGAAGGCGGCGAGGTTCCGCAGCCCGCCGCCGTTGTCACCGGTGACGCAGTCGCACGTCGGATTGGTGGGCGCCTGCTGCACCACCGAGGTCGGCCCGGCCGGCTGCTGCGCCGCGAGGGGCGCCGCCATGGCGAGGAGCGTGAGGACTGAGAGAGCGGCCCGAGACGTCATGACGTGAGCGGCGAGGGAGACCGGCCCTGTGCGAGCGGCCGCGACCATTGGGGACGACTTGCCGTCACGGCGGGGGTGGCTCGCCGCGGGGCCCTGCGGGAACGACCAGCACCGCGTCGGACGCCGCCCGGCCCACTGACGGAATAATGGCGGCCCCGGTCACATCCGTCCACCGTGGCGCCCCCATCCGTATGGCGGCCCCGGTCACATCCGTCCACCGTGGCGCCCCCATCCGTAGCGTGCCGGAACACCGTCCCGCAAGTCCGGCGCCAGACGCCGCTCGCCGACGGCGATAGGGTCGTGGGGGAGTGGACCCGGCACTCACCCCCGGACGAACACGCGCATGGGATGTACCGCGCGTACGGCTCAGCCGTCACCCGCCGCCCAGTGCCGCGCGCGACCACCCGCGGATCCGCGCCTGCCTCTGCGAGCGCCGATCGTGCCGATCGTCTCCTTGGCGCGCGCCCGAGCGCGGGTCAGTCGCCGCCGGCGGTCCGCGCCCGACGCGGCCACGCCGCCACGATCGCCGCCCCCATGCGACCCAGCAGGAGCTGCGGCTCGCTGTCGAGCACCCACCGGATGTCGGCGTTGGCGCGGGTGAAGGCGCAGGCCACCACGCGGTGCTCGAGGAAGAAGAGCGCGCACTCGGTGCGCACCGAGTCGGTGGCGCCCGTCTTGTGCGGGGCGCGGACGCCGCTCACGGTGCGCTGCAGGAGCTCGTGGTCCGTGTTCTCGTCCATGAGCGCGAGCAGGAGCGAGTCGCTGGCCGGCGAGACCGCGCGGCCATCGGCGAGCATCGTGAAGAGGCGCCCCATCTCGGCCGGCGTGCTCACGCCGAGCCCGTACTTCGCACTGCTGTCGGGGGCGATGCTGGTGAGCGCGCCGCGGAAGACCTTCGCGTGCACCTTGGTGCGCGGGAGGCCGCGACGCTCCATCGCCTGCCCCACGCGCCGCATCTCGACGCGGCCGAGCAGGAGGTTGGTGGCGGTGTTGTCGCTGTGCGCGAGCATGAGGTAGAGGGCGTCGCGCACCGTGATGCGCAACCCGTTGTGCAGGAACTGCAGCACGCCGGCGCCCGGCACCTTGTCCACGCGCAGCACGCCGAGTTCGTCGTCGAGCGCGAGCTCGCGCTGCTCCACGAGCTCCATCACGGCGACGGCGATCGGCACCTTGACCAGGCTCGCCGTGGGAAAGGGCTCGTCGGCGCGCGTGCCGAGCGTGGCGCCGGTCTCGAGGTCTCGCACCCACCAGCCGGTGACGCCGCGGTGCGCGGCGGCGAGCCCGTCGAGCG
>JALOPO010000385.1 GCA_025453855.1 Gemmatimonadaceae bacterium | reverse complement strand
TCTCCCCGGGCACGCGCCGGGCCACGTCGCACTGCTCGGCGATGGCATCGCCTTCGTCGGCGACGTGATCTTCGCGGGCTCCATCGGCCGCACCGACCTGCCGCTCTCCGATCCCGCCGCCATGCATCGCTCGCTGCAACGCGTCGCCACCTGGCCCGAGACCACGGTCCTGCATTGCGGCCACGGCCCGGCGACCACCATCGCGCGCGAGCTCGCGGGCAATCCCTTCCTCACCGGCGTCGCGCGCCCGGTGGGAGCATGACGGCCGGTGCCGTCGCGGCCGCGGCCGCACGCCGCCTGCGTGAGCGTGACGACCCTGGTGAGCGCACGCCGGCACCGATGCGTGGCGCGCTCTCGCCGATCGTGCTCGCCATCTGGCTCGGCGCGGCACTCCTGATGGCGACGACCGTGGGCCAGGCGGCCTTCGCGGTGCTGCCGACGCGACAGCTCGCCGGCGCGCTGGTCGGGCGCATCCTCCCCGTCGTCTTCCTCTCGGGTATCGTGGCCGGCGTGCTCGCGCACCTGCTGTCGATGCGAGCCGGCACCAGGCCCACGTGGGGTGCCCGGCTCGGTGGCGTCGCGCTGGTCGGCGGCTGTCTCGTCGCGCAGGCGATCGTCGCGCCGAAGATCGAATCGCTGCGTGCATCGCTGCCGGCCGTCATCGAGGCGCTGCCGGCCACCGACCCGCAGCGACAGGCCTTCGGACGACTGCACGGCATCTCCGTGGCGCTGCTGGGCGTGGCGATGCTTGGCGCTGCGGCCACGATCGTCTCGTCATTGCGCGTGCAGCACCGCAGCTGAGCCGCACCCCGCGGCGACTCGGTGGCGAGGATCGAGCCTCCCCCGATGGTGGGCGTATCGGGGCCTCGTAGCTTCCGCTCCGACACAAGGATCAGTCCGGTCGTGCGTGCCCGTTGCGATGCGTGACGGGTATCGCTGCGCGATCGTGATCCGGCTCGACGAGCGCGATGAACGACATGACGGGTGGGGATGCACGGCGGGAGCGGCGCGCACGCGACGATGCGGCGGCGTCATCGACGGAGACGATCGAGCTCGCGCGCCATGAGTACGACCGGCTGCGCGACCTCGAGCGCCTCGTCGACGAGCACGCGGCCCGCATCGACGCGCTCGCGCTCGCGCTGGCGCAGGAACGCGAGCGCATCGGCGCCGTCTTCGAGCAGGCGCCCGTCTTCGTGGCCGTCCTCCGCGGCCCGACGCACGTCTTCGAGCGCGTCAACGCCGCCTACTACCAGGTGGTCGGCCATCGCGAGCTGATCGGCCGCGCGGTGATCGAGGCCATCCCCGAAGTGCGGGACCAGGGCTTCATCGAGCTCCTCGACCAGGTGCTCGACTCCGGCGAGCCGTACGTGGGCAGCGGGCTCCCCGTGCAGCTGCAGCGCGCCCGCGACGGCGACCCGGAGTCCCGCTATGTCGACTTCGTCTACGCACCGCTCACGGAGGCCGACGGGTCCCGCTCCGGCGTCGTGGCGATCGGGAGCGATGTCACCGAGCGCGTGCAGGCGGAGATGGCCCACGCGGCATCGGTGGCGGCGGCCGATCTCGACCGTCGCCGGCTCGATGCGGTGCTCGCCGCGCTGCCGGTCGGCGTGATCGTCGTCAGCGCACCGCGCGGGAGCGTGGTCTACGCCAACGATGCGCTGCGCGCCATCTTCGGCGTCGTGCCCGAGACGGCGCGTCTCGACGACTACAGCCTCGACTGGCGAGGCTGGCACGTGCACGAGGGACGCGTCACCGACCGCGAGTACGCATCGCACGAGTGGCCCGTCGCGCGCGCGCTCCTGCACGGCGTCACCGTCCTCGACGAGGCGATCGCCGTCCTCCGCGCCGATCGCACGCGCATCATGATCAGCGTGCACGCGGCGCCGATCCGCGACGCCACGGGGGCGCTCGTCGGCGCCGTCGCCGTCGTCGCCGACATCGAGGCGCAGCACCGCGCCCGCCTGCACCTGGAGGAGGCGCGGCACGCCGCCGAGCAGGCGAACGTGGCCAAGAGCACCTTCCTCGCCAACATGAGTCACGAGCTGCGCACGCCGCTCAACGCCATCGCGGGGCACGTGCACCTCATCGACCTCGGCCTGCACGGCCCGGTCACCGACGAGCAGCGGCAGGCGCTCGCCCGCGTCCAGGGAGCGCAGCGCCACCTGCTCGGCCTCATCAACGACGTGCTCAACTTCGCGCGGCTGCAGGCCGGGCGCATCGAGTTCGATCTCGCGCCCGTCGACGTCGCCGACGTGGTGGCCGACGTGCTGCCGATGGTCGAACCGCAGCTCGCGTCCCGCGGCCTGGTGCTCGACGCCGGCGTGCCGCGCGATGCGGGCCATGCCGGCGCGCGCACCGTCCTCGCCGATCGCGACAAGCTCGGGCAGGTGCTCCTCAACCTGGTCTCCAACGCGATCAAGTTCACGCCGGCCGCGCGCGCCGACGGCACGCCCGGCCGCATCACCATCGATCTGGCGTCGCGTCCGCACCGCCCCGATCTCGTCTTCCTGCGCGTGATCGACAACGGCATCGGCATCCCGCGCGACAAGCACGCCGCCATCTTCGATCCGTTCGTGCAGGTCCGCTCGGGCTACACGCGCACCGCCGAGGGGGCCGGGCTCGGCCTCGCCATCAGCCGCGACCTCGCGCGCGGCATGGGCGGCGACCTGCGCGTGCGCAGCGTCCCCGAGCAGGGCGCGACCTTCACCATCGCGCTGCGCCGCGCGCAGCCCGAGTCGGGCGTCGCGGCCGACCGTCGCATCCGCGGCGATCGTCGCGCCAGCGTCGAGCGGCGCACCGGCGGCGAGCGGCGGTCCCGTCGGGGCGAGTGAGGCGAGGGGCGTCCCCCTTGTCCCCCCACCGGGGACCGGCCATCGTGCGGTCGTGCGCATCACCACCTGGGCCGAATACGGCCTCATCTGTGCCCTCCACCTTGCCCGCCGGCAGGGCGATGGTCCCGTGACCGGGAAGGCGATCGCCGC
>JALOPO010000384.1 GCA_025453855.1 Gemmatimonadaceae bacterium | reverse complement strand
CCCTCGTGCAGCAGGTCCCAGCGCACGCGCACGTGCCCCTGTCGCGCGAGGAAGCCCTGCGCCCCGCCCGCGCCGCGCGGCCGACGCATCCCCTGCGGCTGTTCGGCCCCTGCCGCGAGCGACCCCGTGATGCGACGCACCACCGCGCCCTTCTCGTCGCGCAGCTCGATCACCGGCGCGGTGGCCGGCGCCTCGCCGAGCCACAGGTCGATGGTCGCGGCGCCGCCCGGATACTCGGGCCACCCGGGGAGCGTGGGCGACGGCGCATGCCGCCAGCGCACCGCCGGTCGCGGCGCGAAGAGGTACGCGCGACGGCGCGTGACGCTGTCGGCGAGCTGCTGCACCGGCGTGAGGTCGTCGAGGATCCAGAAGCCGCGCCCCATGGTGCCGAGCACGAGATCCTTGCGGTGCACGACCATGTCGGTGACCGGGACGAGCGGGAGGTCGCCCTGGAACGACTGCCAGGTCGCGCCGTCGTCGAAGCTCACGTACAACCCGAACTCGGTGCCAAGGTAGAGCAGGCCGCGCCGGTCGGGGTCCTCGCGCAGCACGCGCGTCGGCGCGTCGGCGGGGACGCCGTTGCTCCCGGTCGTGAGGAGCGTCCACGTCTTCCCGTAGTCGGTGGTCCGGTACGCGTACGGCTT
Source organism: Gemmatimonadaceae bacterium (assembly GCA_025453855.1). Taxonomy (GTDB): domain Bacteria; phylum Gemmatimonadota; class Gemmatimonadetes; order Gemmatimonadales; family Gemmatimonadaceae; genus JALOPO01. The sequence goes on along the minus strand of JALOPO010000384.1, from coordinate 3,155 downwards.
GAAGTCGCCGAGCAGGAACCGGTAGATGGCGACGTAGGCGGTGCCGCGGGCGTGGCGCGAGACCTCGATCGACTGCACGCGCCCGCCCGGGAGCAGGCCGGGCGGCGTGACGCGCTGCCACGTCTTGCCGTCGTCGCGCGTGACGTGCACCGGGCCGTCGTTGGCGCCGGCCCAGATGACCCCCTGCTCGATGGGGCTCTCGCGCACCGCGTAGAGCGTGGAGTGGAACTCCTCGCCGGTGATGTCGCGCGTGATCGGCTGCCCGCTCACCCCCTGCGTGCGCGGGTCGTCGGCGGTCAGGTCGGGGGAGATGCGCTCCCACGTCACGCCGTCGTCGCGCGTGCGGTGCACGTACTGCGACGCGTGGTAGAGCGTCCCCTTCACGTGCGGCGAGGCGACGAGCGGCGCCACGCGCTGGAAGCGGTAGATGAGATCCTTGGGGTCGTGGCCGTAGAGGAACTGCGCCCCGACCCACGAGTTCATCTCCTGCCCGGTGCCCAGGTGGTAACGGCTGAACTGTCCCTTGCACGCGCCGTAGACGACGAGCGGGTTCCACGGGCTCGGGAGGCTCGGCCCGGTCTCGCAGCCGGGGCCCTGCTGCCAGTACTGCGACGGGTCGTCGATGTTGAGCTGGCCGGGCGGGAGCGACGGGATGATGAGCGTCGGCCCCTGGTCCTGCTGCGGGCCGTAGACGCGATAGGGCCAGCGCGTGTCGACCGCCACGGTGTAGATCTCGGCCGTCGACTGGTTGTACTGCGTCGTCCAGGTGCGCCCGCCGTCACGCGTGATGTTCGCGCCGCCGTCGTTGGACTGGATGAAGACCGACGGGTCGTCGGGATCGATCCACATGTCGTGGTTGTCGCCGTGCGGCGTCGCCATGACGGTGAACGTCTTCCCGCCGTCGACCGACTTGAAGAACGACTCGTTGTTCACGTAGACGACGTCGGCGTTGCGCGGGTCGGCGTCGACGTTCGTGTAGTAGAACGGGCGGTTGAGGAGCGAGACCTGCGCGCTGACCTGCGTCCACGTCTCGCCGGCATCGTCGGAGCGATACAGCCCGCCCTTCGGGCGCGGCGCCTCGACGAGCGCGTAGAGTCGCTCGGGCATCGCGGCCGAGACGGCGAGATCGATCTTGCCGATGAGCCCCGTCGGCAGGCCGCCACCGAGTCGGCGCCAGCTCGTGCCGCCGTCGACGCTCTTCCAGACGCCGCCCTCGTCGTTCGCGCCGCTGATGATCGTCCACGGCTTGCGCTCGGCGCGCCACATGGCGGCGTAGAGCGTCTGCGGCTCGTCGGGCTTGAACTCGAGGTCCACGGCGCCGGTGGAGTCGCTGAGGAAGAGGACGTTCGTCCAGGTGCGCCCGCCGTCGGCGGTGCGGTAGACGCCGCGCTCGCGGTTCTTCGCGAAGGCCTGCCCGATGGCGGCGACGAAGGCGATGTCGGGATCGGTGGGATGGATCTCGATCGCGCCGACGTGCCCCGTCTCGCGGAGGCCGAGGAAGCGCCAGGTCGCGCCGGCGTCGTCGCTGCGATAGAGACCGCGCCCCTGGATGATGTTCGACCGCAGCCCGTCGGAGCCGGTGCCGGCGTAGACGATGTCGGGATTGCTCGGTGCGACGCGCACCGCGCCGATGGCGGGGCTCGCGAACCAGCCGTCGCTCATGTTGCGCCAGGTGAGCCCCGCGTCGGTCGTCTTCCACAACCCGCCGCCGGTGGCGCCCATCCAGAACTCGAGCTTCCGCTGCCGCACGCCGGTGACGGCGGTCACGCGCCCGCCGCGGAACGGCCCGATGTTGCGGAAGTGGAGCCCCTGCCAGCGCGGATCGGTGGCGGGCCGCGCGTCCTGCGCACCGAGCGGCGCCGCGGCGAGCATCGCGGCGATGACGAGAAGGGAGCGGGGGCGACGGGGCATGGTGCGGTCCGGGGGCGGTACGCGTGGGAACGCGCGCTCCCGACGACGGGAGGCACGACCCGTATACATGTCAGCCGGGCCGAGCGTTGTCAGCCCCTCGGCTCCTGCGGTTCGTAGCCGGACCAGGCGCGGGGGCGGGATTGCACCGCGGGCCGCGATGATGCGAAGGGACGCGAGGGACCGCGAAGGAACAGCCTTGTGAATGTCGACGGTGCGTGCAGGTCAGCGATCCGCCAGCCAGCGCTCGATCGCGTCGGCGAAGTTGTGCGGGGCGCGGGGGTGCATGCGGAAGTAGAGCGACGGCTCGATGATCTCGAGCTCCATGAGCGCGAACGAGCCGTCGGCGAGGCGCACGAGATCCACGCGCGCCTGGAGGAGCGTGTCGTCGAGCGTCGCCATCACCTGTTCGGCCGCGCGCAGGAGCGCCGGCTCGGGCGTGATGGCGGTGATGATCCCGCCGTGCTCCTCCTGCACGCGGAAGTCGCCGCGCGCCGGCACCTTGCGGATGGCGTGCGAGAAGCGCCCGCCGAACCAGAAGAGCGACCACTCGCCCTCGTCGATCACGCTGTCGACGAAGGGCTGCGCCATCCACGCGCGATCGGTGAAGGTGGCGAGGAGCGTGGCGACGGTCGCGTCGTCGAGGCGCGCGGCGAGGCGGAAGGTGTCGTCGGCGTTGGCGCTGACGACCGGCTTGACGATGAATTCGCCATCGTACGCGCCGGCCAGTTCGGCGACGGCAGCGCGATCGAGCCCCGTTCCCCAGCGCGTGGGGACGATCGGCACGCCGCGCTGCGCGAGGTCGCGCAGGTAGCTCTTGCGCAGGTTCCAGCGCACCACGTCGACCGGGTTGGCGAGGGGGACGCCGGTGGCGGCGATGGCGTCGAGCGCCTCGAGGAAGGCGACGGGATCCTTCTGGTAGTCCCACGGCGTGCGGATCACGACGCCGGTGTAGTCGCGCCACGGCACGGCACGACGGCGCCACGGAATCTCGTCCACCGCCCAGTCGCGTCGCGCGAGCTCGGCGATGGCGAGGTCGTCATCGATCACGTAGTCGGCGCGGTCGTCGAGCGTGAGGAAGGCGAGGCGTCGCATGGCGGCAATCGTAGCGCCTTCGTGCCCCGCCGGCGATCACCCGCTCAGCCGCGCTGCTCCTCGGAGCGACGCAGGCTCGCGAGGCGCGCCTCGGCCTCGGCGAGGTCGATGCGCGGCGCGACCTCGTCGTCGGCCATGGCGAGGATCGCGAG
>JALOPO010000383.1 GCA_025453855.1 Gemmatimonadaceae bacterium | reverse complement strand
GTGCTCGACATCCACGGTTTCCGGCAGGTGGTGGAGGACAACCTCACGCACCACTTCCGTGTGGCGCGCAAGGCGTCGCTCTTCGACGGGGCGCAGCTGGTGCTCGTCTCGCCCGACGTGCCGGCCGGGTCGGACGGGGCGGCGTTCGCGCTCGCCAACTTCGTGAAGACGACGCTGCACGCGCTCACCGCCACGCTGGCGGTGGAGAACGAGCGGCTGGTGCACGACGTCCCGGTGAACCAGATCAACCTCACGCGTCGCGTGCGCTCCGAGGAGCCGCGCAACGACGAGGAGACGCTCGAGGAGGTGCGCCGCTTCGCCCGCGCGGTGCTCCTCGCCGGCGCGCCGCTCCCCGACGCCGAGGACTCGCGCTACCGGTCACGGATCTATCGCGGGATGGCGATCACGGTCTGATCACCCGCCGTCGGTCCTCTGCCGTGAGTGCGGTGAACTGCGGGCCGCGAGGGAACGCGAGGAACGGCGCGCGAAGGCTGCGCGAAGAAGTGAGTTGATGAATGGCTGACGGCGCGTGCGGAGCCTCCCGCACGCGCCGTCAGCCATCAAGTGCCATGTCCTCGCGTTTCTTCGCGCGCCGTTCCTCGCGTTCCATCGCGGCCCGCAGTTCACGACACGACGCGGCCCGCAGTTCACGACACGAGGCGGCCCGCAGTTCACGACACGGCGCGACCCGCAGTCATGACGCGACGCGCCTGCTCACCGTGGCGGCATCCCCGGGCGCATCATGTTGCCGAGGATCGACTGCACGGTGCCGCCGGCGGCGAGCTGGCCGATGCGCGCCTGCACCTGCGGGAAGAGCGACGCGGCCTCGCCCTGGAAGCGCGTGAAGAGCGCCTTGAGGTCGGCGCCGGAGAGCGAGCGCCCCTGCGCGTAGTACTGTGCGGCCGCATGCCCGAGGGCGTAGGTGGCGGCGAAGGTCACCGTGCCGCCCGCGGCCACGCTCGCCGCACCGCCGAAGAGGCCGCCGAGCAGGCCGCCGGCCACGTTGCCGAGCACCCCGCGCAGCACACGCTCGAGCATCTGCGCGGCCGCGCCCACGCCGACGGTCGTGATGAGGTCCTTCACCTGCGACGCGTCGAGCTCCTGGCCGTGCCGCTTGCCGATCTCGAAGACCATCCGCGTCTGCAGCGGGAGGATGGCCAGGTTCGCGAGCTTGTCGGGGAGGAGCTCGATCGCGCCGGCGTAGATCGACTGGTCGAGGATGAACTGGTCGAGCGCCGCGCGATCGACCACCGGGGCCGCGGGGCTCGCGGCCGGTGCCGCCTCGACGGTGCTCGCCACCGGTGCCGATGCCAGCGACGCCGCCGTCGACTGCGCGACGGTGGCGACGGCGGCGCCATCGTCGAGGCCGAGCGTGGTGGCGAGCGTGGCCAGGAAGGCGGTCTCGCGCGCGTTGGCCGGTCCATCCGCGTTGCACACCGCCACCGCGACGTCGTAGGCGAGACGCTTCGTCGCCTCGTCGGGCAGCTGTGCCGCGATGTCGCCGAGCACGATGCCACCCTCGTCGGCGCCCTTGAGGATCGCCTCGACCCCCGGCACGCCGAGACGCGACGCGGCTGCCGCCACCTCGGCGCGCTCGGCCGGATCGCGCGTCCCGTCGGCGTCGGCGGCGAGGGCGGCGATGGTGATGAGGGCGGTGGCGCTCGTGGCGGACATGGAGGGCTCCGATGACGATGGTGACAGGAGAGGACCGCTCGCGCACACAATAGCGGACGAGCCCGTCCGCCGCGTGGTGGTGCCGAGGGGACCACACGGGTCGGATCGCGAGCGAGCGCCCGCACGGAGTGCGGGACGCGAAGCGCGACAGGGGGGCGACGTCACGCGGGACGTCGCACCTGATCGGGGTGCCAGCCGCGACGGCACGCGCGCGGCGACCGGGCACGGCCGAGGCATGTCCCCTGCCCTCAGGAGGCACATGCGCCTCGATCATGCCGCCATCGGCAACGGCCGTCTGCTCGCGCTCGTCTCGCCGACCTCGTCCATCGACTGGCTGTGCCTGCCACGATGGGATTCCGCTTCGGTCTTCGGTCGCCTGCTCGACGAGCAGCAGGGCGGCACCTTCCGCATCGACGATGCGGAGCAGGGCGAGATCGGTGGTTCGCTCGCCTACCTGCGCAACACGAACGTGTCGCGCATCGAGGTGCGCTCGGGCGATGCGGCGTGGGAGGTGATCGACTTCGCACCGCGGTTGCCGATGGGGCTCACGGTGCAGGCGCCGCTGGTGCTCGTGCGCCTGGTGCGCCCGCTCGCCGGTGCGCCACGGCTGCGCATCGTCTTCGATCCGCGCCCCGACTACGCGCGCGCCGAGCCGCGGCTGCACGAGGCGGGCGGCGGCATCGTCGTGGAGGGGGCGGGAATGCCGCTCGTCCTGCGCACGAACGTGTCGCATGCCTACGTGCTCGAGCAGCGCCCCTTCGTGCTCACCGAGCCCGCCTGGTTCGTGCTCGGCGATGGGCCCGACGACCACGCGTGGGACCTCGCGCGCGTGCAGCACGACCTGGAGCGCACGGTGAGCGGCTGGCGTGCGTGGGCGCAGTCGCTCGCCCTCCCGAGCTTCCATCCCGAGGCGGTGCTGCGCTCGGCGCTCGTGCTCAAGCTGCACACCAGCGAGGACACGGGCGCGGTGATCGCCGCCGCGACGACGAGCATCCCCGAGGCGCTCGGCACGCCGCGGACCTGGGACTACCGCTACTGCTGGCTGCGCGACGCGGCCTTCGTGGTGGAGGTCATGCGACGGCTCGGGCACGTCATGGAAGGCGAGCGCTTCATGCGCTTCCTGCGCGACGTGACGCTGGAGGGGGCGCTGCAGCCCGTCTACGGCGCAGCGGGGGAGCGCAACCTCGAGGAGATCATGCTGCCGCACCTTGCTGGCTTCCGCGGCAACGGGCACGTGCGCATCGGCAACGCGGCCTACTTCCAGCGTCAGCACGACCTGACCGGCGAGCTGATCCTCTGCCTCGACGTGCTC
>JALOPO010000382.1 GCA_025453855.1 Gemmatimonadaceae bacterium | reverse complement strand
GCCTTCGCGATCGCGGCGGCCTCGCGCGCCGCCGTGGCGACGCCGTCGCGCGTGAGCGTGCGGGTGGCGGCGAAGCCCCAGCAGCCGTCGACGAGGGCGCGGACCCCGCAGCCCATCGTGTCGGTGTCGACGATCTCGATGATCTGCTGTTCGCGCGTGATGATGAAGTTGCGCCGCGTGCGCGCGATGCGCGCATCGGCGAACGTCGCGCCGCCGAGCTGCGCCGCGTTGATCGCGGCCTGCAGCAGCTCCTTGATCGCCGCGTCCATCGGCGGCTGGACGAAGGGCTGCGGTCCGGCCGGTGCCGCGCGTCGCAGCGCGGCCTCCGCGGTGGCCGGCACCGCCGCCAGCGCCGCCGCCCCGGCCGCCAGCGTGCCGGTGGTGGCGAGAAAGTCCCGTCGGGTCGTGCTCATGCGCTCCTCTGCCCCAGAGACGAGCCCCGCCACCGGGTGTGGCGGGGCAGCGCCCAAGCATACGCGCGTGCGCGCGCCCGGATTCACCGGCGATGCCTCGCGGGCCGGTACCGTGCGTGCGCCGGGAGCGCCGGCGCAGCCGGACCGCTCAGTCCCGGCGGTTCCGGCTGTTCCGCGCCGTCGGTGCGAGGCGCGCGGCCGTCAGCGTCCGGTGCCTTTGCCCGCGACGCGCGGGACCGCCGCCGGGGTCACGGTGATCAGCTGGTACATCCCCTTGGCGACGTGCGAGCGGCCGTCGCTGGCGGCGAGCTGGCAGGAGAGGATATAGCGCCCGGCCGTGAGCCGCTGGGTGAGGAAGAGCTCGCCGTTGGTGGGGATCGTCGGCGTCTGCGCGACGACCCGGGCCCACGAGGGCATCGTGCCCGTGGCGCGGTTGTGGTCGAAGAACTCCTTGGGGGTGTGATCGCGCGGGAGTTCGACGAGAACCAGATGATGCAGGTCGGCGCCCTGATTGACGAGCTGGATCGTGGTGATGCCGGCCGGCGTGGAGCCCTTGGCCTCGAAGACGTAGTCGCGGGCGACGACCTTGAGGAACTGGATGCGCTCGCCGCCGTCGGTGACCTGGGCGGGGAGCGTGGCGGTCGCCAGCAGGGCGAGCGCGGCGACACGGGCGAGGACGGAACGCGTGGGCACGGGCACCTCGGCACGACGGGAGTGGCGCGGTCGAACGGGTACGCTCCACGGTGGGGACGGGGACACGGGGCGTCAATGCGGTCATGCCCGACGGGCGCGGCGGATCGCACCTCGGTCGCCGGGATCGCCGGCCCCGCGACCGCCCGACGCATGGCCGGAGGGACGCCGGGGCACGGCGCATCACACGGGCGCGGGCCCCGATGCAGCGCGCTGCGCCGCCGTGTTTGTTTCGGCCGGCCTGCGGTTCGTCCCGTCCCGTCCTCCGCCCCGAGTCCGTCATGCCGCTGTCGTGGCTGCTCGCCCTCACGTTGCAGGCCGCCGCGGCGGCCGAGCCCACGCCGTACGACGTGCGCCGCGCGGAGCACGAGCGCGTCCGCGATCCGGCCGTGTGGCGCCGCTTCCTCGCGGCCCCCGACACGCAGGCGCGGCGGCTCGCCGCCCGGGCGGTCGGGCGGCTCGAGGATCCGGCGCTCGGCGGGCTGCTCGCGGGGGCGCTGCGCGATCCGGTGCCGGCGGTGCGGCGAGAGGCGGCGTGGGGGATCGGGCAGGCGAAGGTCGCGCACGATCTCGCGTCGAGCTACGAGCGCGAGCGCGATCCCGCCGTGCGGGCGGCGATGCTGGAAGCGCTGGGTCGGATCGGCGATACCGCTCGCGTCGCGTCGGTGCTGACCGTCGCGGTGGCCGACACGTCGGAGACCGTCGCTGCCGGTGCGGCGCGGGGGCTGCTCGCGCTCGCGCGTCGCGCGCGGGAGGGGGCGGTGCCACGCCTCCCGGTCGAGGCGAGAATGGCGGTGCAACGTCGGCTCGACCGCGCCCGCACGGCGTCGTTGCGCGCGCTCCTGCTGCGCACGGATGCGGCGAGCGGGTTGTTGGGCGGGGTGTCGGGCTGGACCGCTCCGTGGCGCGCCGATGCGAGCGCCGAGGTGCGCCGGCTCACGGTCGCGCTCGAGCCATGGGACGTCGCGTGGGCGTCGAGCGATCCGTCGCCCTCGGTACGGTACGCCGCGCTCATGACCAGCGCGTCGTGCGCGAAGGCCTGGGCCGCGCTCCGCGACACGTCCCCGCTGCTGCGGTCGAGCGCCGCCGCCGTGCTCGGTGCACTGCCGGAGCCGTGCGACGCGGCACGTCTCGATTCGCTGGCGCGCGGCGCTGCCGAGTGGCAGGTGCGGGGCGAGGCGCTGGTCGCTCTCGCGCGACGCGCCCCCGAGCGTGCCGGGCCGGCGATCGCCGAGGCGATGCGCTCGCCCGTTCGGCAGCTGCGTACGTGGGCGGCGCGCGCCGCCCGGTTCACCAACGATTCGGCGGCGCTGCGCAGCCTGGCGCGGGACCCGGAGCCGACCGTCGCGCTCGAGGCGCTCGTGTCACGCGACGACGCGATCGCCGCGCTCGGCCGGGACCACGCCGGGCTGGTGCTCGCGGCGGCCACGATGTTGCGCGGGGACCGGTCGCTGCCGGACGCGGTGCCCACGCTCCTCGCCACGCTCGAGCGGCTGTCGCGGCGTCCCGACGCTCTCGCCTGGCGCGATCCGCGCGTGGCAATTCTCGCGCGACTGCGCGAGGTGCGCGACCCGGCGCTTGCGGCGCGCGTCGCACGGTGGACCGATGACGCTGATCCGGCAGTGGCGGTGGCTGCGGCGCGCATCACGGGCGGCGATCGCGCGGCGTCCGCTCCCGGTGCCCCCGTTCCCCGACGCGCGCACGCTCGACCAGCTGCGGGGGGCGCACGCGCTCATCGCGTTGAGTGGCGTCGGCACGCTCGAACTCGAGCTGCTTCCCGACGACGCCCCCGCCACGGTGCACACCTTCGCGCAGCTGGCGCGCACGCGGGCGTACGAGGGGACGACCTTCCACCGGATCGTCCCGAACTTCGTCCTGCAGGGCGGGAGCCCCGGCGCTGACGAGTACGATCCGCTGACGCCCGTCTTCATGCGCGACGAGGTCGGCGGGCGCCACGTCCGCGGCACCTGGGGCATCTCCACGCGCGGGCGCGATACG
>JALOPO010000381.1 GCA_025453855.1 Gemmatimonadaceae bacterium | reverse complement strand
CCCGCCGCCTGCGCGAACGGCACCGCCTGGCGCATGAGCGCGTCGAACTCGGCGAAGGTGAGCGACTGCTCGCCGTCGGAGCGTGCGGTGGCGGGATCGGGATGCACCTCGACGAGCAACCCGTCGGCGCCGCAGGCGATGGCCGCCATCGCCAGCGGCGCGACGAGTGGCGCGCGCCCCGCGGCGTGGCTCGGGTCGACGAGCACCGGGAGGTGCGTCTCGCGCTTGAGCACCGCGATCGCCCCCACGTCGAGCGTGTTGCGCGTGCTCGTCTCGTAGGTGCGGATGCCGCGCTCGCAGAGCACCACGTCGCGGTTCCCCTGCGCCATCACGTACTCGGCCGCCTGCAGCAGCTCGGTGACGGTGGCCGACAGGCCGCGCTTGAGGAGCACCGGGCGCTGCGCGCGCCCGACCTCGGAGAGGAGGGCGAAGTTCTGCATGTTGCGCGCGCCGATCTGCAGCATGTCGGCGTGCGAGGCGACCAGCTCCACCTGCCGCGTGTCCATCACCTCGGTGACGACCGGCATCCCGGTGCGCGCCCGCACCTCGACGAGGAGCGCCAGCGCCTCCTCGCCGAGCCCCTGGAAGGCCCACGGCGACGATCGCGGCTTGTAGGCGCCGCCGCGCAGGCAGCGCGCCCCGCTCGCGCGCACCGCGTCGGCGGTGTCGTGGAGCATCGCCCGCCCTTCCACCGAGCAGGGGCCCGCGATGACGACCAGCTCCTGGCCGCCGATGACGGTGCGGGCGGCGTCGCCCAGTGCGACGCGCGTCGGGCCGGCGGCGTACTCGCGGGCGGCGAGGCGGTACGGCTTGAGCACCGGGACGACCTCGGCCACGCCCTCGAGCTGCGCGAGGGGGAGGTCGCGCAGCCGCGCGTCGTCGCCGATGCAGCCGATGACGATGCGTTCGGCACCACGGATGACGTGGGCGCGGAGCCCCGCGCCTTCCACGCGTTCGACGAGGTGATCGAGCGCGGCGGGGGTGATGTCGGGGGTGGTGATGATCAGCATGTGCGGGCGGCTCCGGTGCGGGAGGCGGCCCGTCGGCAGGCCCCGAAACGACTCGAGGCCCGCGTCGGCGGGCCTCGGGAGGTGTTCGGCGGTGGCGGTCAGCCGCGCGCGCGACGCACTCCTCGGCCCGTGGTGCCGAAGAAGTACGTGGTAAAGTAGATGGTCGCGCGGGCGGGGGACGTGGCCATGGATCCGACGCTACGGGCGGGGCGGGCGGGCGTCAAGGGTGCGCGGGTCAGGAGCGGACGCGGAGGGTGTCGGTGCGCGTGAAGCTTCCGATCGGGGGACCGTTCGGGCTGAAGCGCCGAGTGATGCACACGGCGACATCGCGGACGGCGCAGGTACGACGCGCGTTGTAGCTGGTCCCGGCGATCGAGTACGACCGCCACGGTCCGCCCGCGCACGTGCTGTCGAGGAGCGCGACACACCCGTGCGTGCCGTCAGGCCGTCTCAGGTTGTCCGGCCACGTCGACCGGCGCGTGGCTTCGATGGGATAGGGCGGCGCCGGCGCAACGGCGGGGACGGAGCCACCGAAGGTGATGATGCGCGAGAACGAGAGGTAGCCGTACGGCGCGTCATCGGTCCCGATCCACTCGATGGATGTGTGCTGGTAGACATCACCACTGACGACGGCCTCTCGCGCGCGCACGGGCTGGCCGGTACGCGCATCGACCATGGTCGCGAGCACATACGGATTCGCCTGGGGGAACCGATAGATCGACCCGCACCGCAGCACGTCGTCGCGCGTCATGGCGCAGACGATGTCGGTGCGCTCGTGCGTGGCGAGGCGCACGATCGAGGTGTCGCGCGCGAACGACCGCCACCCGGTGCGATACCACGGTGGACCGCTCTGTTCCACCGGGCCGATCTCGCCGACCTCGCCGTCGCGGGCGAGCCCGACACCACCGCGCAGGTCGCGCAACGCGGGAACGGCGTCGAGCGACGCGACGGTCCCGTCGGCAGGACCCACGTCGCTCCAGCATGCGGCGCGCCCGTTCGCGAGCAGGGCGCAGACACCGCGATCGTGCGCGTGCATCCGTACGACCGGCGCCTCGAAGGTGAGCCAGCGGAGGGCGCCAAGGGCCGCCGGCGCGGCACCGGGTGCCGTGGCACTGTCCGGTGACTCGGGCGGCGCGCCATGGCCCAGGCAGCCCACGCGGCCGTTGCGGAGCACGCACGCCGCGGTGAGCCCCGACGCGACGACGATGGTGTCGGTGAGCGTCGTGACCGCGCCGATGCCGGACAGGCGCACGCTGTCGCGCCCATTGAACGCCGCCGCCCGTGCGCGCAGCGTCTGCACCGCCTCGGCCCCGGGGTGCCAGAAGATGCGCAGGGTGCCGCTGGAATCGGTGTCCAGGTCGCGCTGGCCCGGCATGGCATACCTGGCCGTCGCCGCGGTCACCCCGGGCACCGCCGGCGCGACCCAGCCGGTGGATCCGTCGAACCGTACCGTCACGCCACGCATGCGCGACCCGCTCGCGTCGCGCACGACGATCTCGATCGGTGTGTCGACGGGTGTGAGCCGCGCGATGGTCGAGCCGAGCCCCTGCCGCGAGATCGTGACCCGGACGCCGGGCGCCGGCGTCCCCTGGTCATCGACGACCGTCGGCGCGTCACCCCCGCAGGCGACGAGGGCGAGGAGCGCGAGGAGCCGCGACGTGCGGCACGGGGTGCCGGGCATTCGGAGGGGGCGCGAAGAGCGTCGAATGGGGCACGCAGACGCCGCCAACGAGCGCTTCGCTGCCGGCGACATGCCCTGGAGCTCACACGCTCGCCCCGGGCCTCCACGGGCGCAGTCGGGCGAAGGCGGACAAAAGATGAGAGCGCTCTCATGAACGCGTGTCGCGACCGGCGTGGCGCCCGACCCGCGCCGCGCGCCCGCGCGAACCGTTCAGCGCGTCGAGCGCACGCCGACCGTCACCAGGCCACCGCCGTCACGTCGGTGCGCGTGAATGCGTCGCCGACGAAGAGGAGCGGCTCGCC
>JALOPO010000380.1 GCA_025453855.1 Gemmatimonadaceae bacterium | reverse complement strand
CGCGCTCAGCGCGTCCCGCGCCCGCTCCGCTCGAGCAGCGCCAGGCGCACGCGCGCGCGCTCGAGCGACGGATCGGTGTTGAGGGCGCTCCGGTAGAGCGTCATCGCCCCGTCGCGATCCTTGCGATCCTCGGCCTCGAGCGCGCGGCTGAGGAGCATCATCGCGCGGAACTGGTCGCCCGACCGCGCGGGGCGCGCACCGCCGGCACTGGCCACGCCGCCGTCGGCGCGCTCGCCGCGATCGCCGCGATCACCGCGCGCGGGGAGCGGCGGGAGCTTGAGCCCCGCGTTGACCTTCGCACCGAGCTGCTCGACGAGCGTGAGCATGTCGCCGGCCTTGCCGCGCACCGTCTCGACGTACTCGATGGCGCTCGTCTCGGTGTTCACGGCGCGCACGTCGAGGCGCACGTTCTCCTTCGGGTCGATGACGAAGCTCCCGGTCAGGAACCAGCGCGCCCCGAGGACCTTGCCGACCTTCGCCGCGGTCGCGGCATCGACGCGCCCGCCCTTGGCGAGGTCCTGTTCGGCGAGCACCTGCTGCAGCCGGTCGCGCTCGACCATCCGCACGCCGGGATTGCGCGCCATCTCGCTGACGAGCATCTCGGCCATCCCCTTGCCGAGCGGGCCGTAGTCGGTCCCCTTCACGAGCGCACCGTTGGTGAACTCGAGCACCGCGCAGGTGGGGAGCGTGGCGGCGTCGCGTGACGCGCCCGCGCTCGGGTAGTCCTGCGCGGCAAGAGGGAGGGCGAGCGACGCGGTGATCGCCGCGACGCGGAGCGATGCGACGAGGTGCGCGGGCGCGAGGGCGCCGCGGCGCGAGCGGGAACGGGCGAGAGGACGACGCATGAGGGAGACGAGGCTGGGGACGGCGTGCGGTCGACTGCGGCGGTGCGGCGTGGCCGTGGCGCGGCACGCGGCCCGAGGGCCGCTGTACCATTCACCCGGACGATCCAACCGCGAAAGCGGTGACGGCCACGCCGCGGCGTGACCGGTCCACACCCATCCTGCGAAACGATGGCCAAGAGCTGCCCGGTCTGTGGCGTGTCCTACGACGAGACGTCGGCCTTCTGCCCCGCCGACGGGGCGACGCTGCAGGTCGTCGACACCGGGTCGGGACTCGTCGGCGCGGTGCTCGCCGATCGCTACCGGATCACCGGCGCGCTCGGCGAGGGGGGGATGGGGCGCGTCTACCGGGCCCGGCACGTGCGCCTGCCGCAGGAAGTGGCGATCAAGGTGCTGCGCCCCGAACTGGCGCGCGACGCGGCGATGGTCGCGCGCTTCGTGCGCGAGGCGTCGAACGCCGCGCGCATCGTGCACCCGAACGTGGTGCGCGTCCTCGACTCGGGCGAGCTCCCGGGCGGCACCGTCTACATCGCCATGGAGTACGTGCACGGCGTCACGCTCGGTCTCCTGCTGCGGGCCGAGGGGGCGCTGGCGCCGGCGCGGGCGGCGTCGATCGTGGTGCAGGTGGCGCACGCGCTGGCGGCGGCGCACGCCATGGGGATCATCCACCGCGATCTCAAGCCCGACAACGTGATGGTCGCGCGCGACGTGGCCGGCGACGAGCGCGCGCTGGTGCTCGATTTCGGGATCGCGAAGGCGCTGCACGCGGAGGGCGAGGAGAAGCTCACGCGCACCGGCTTCATCGTCGGCACGCCGGAGTACATGAGCCCCGAGCAGGTGATGGCCGCGCCGCTCGGCACGCCGAGCGATGTCTTCGCGCTGGCGCTGATCGCGGTGAAGTGCCTCACCGGCACGCTGCCGTACGATCCCGATGCCACCGATCGCGGGCTGCTCGAGCGCGTGACGGGGGCGCCGCGGCCGCTCGCGGTGCTGCGCCCCGACGTGGCGTGGCCGGCGTCGCTGCAGGCGGTGCTCGACGCGGCGCTCATGCGCGACCCGCAGCAGCGCACCCCCGACGTGCTGAGCTTCGCGCACGCGCTGCGCGACGCGGTGGCGGCGTGGGATGGCGCGTCGGGCGTGGCGGCGGCGCCCGCCGCGACGACGGCGCCTGCCGCGTCGACGCCTGCGGCATCGACCCCCGCATCACCGCTCGCGAGCGCACCCGCGCCCGACGCGCCAACGTCGCCACCGATGCGCACGCCGGTGACGCCAGTGGCGATGGAGGAGCTCCATACCGCCGACGTGACGGTGCCGGCGCGCGCGATGCCGCCGCTCGACGGCGTGACGTTGATCGGGCGCGAGCCGACGCCGGCGCAGGCAGCCGAGCGGACGATCGGCGCGGCGGGTGGCGCGGCGGGTGGCGCGTCACGTGCGGCGACGCCGGCGGCACGCGCGACGATCGCGGATGCGGCGCCGCGAGGCGGCGGTGCGCGCTGGATCGCGGGCGGCGTGGCGGTCGCGGTCGCGGCGCTGGCCACCTGGTGGCTGCTCCCGACGCGCGCGCCGGGTACGTCGGCGACGATCCGTGCGGACAGCATCGCCGTGCGCGCGCCGGATGATGGGCGCGCCACGCCGATGGCCGGCGACGGCGTGGCGAACCGCGCGGCATCGCCCGACTCGATGGTGGTGCGCGCCCCGGGGAGCGAGGCAGCGTCGATCACGCCGCCGGCGATGCGCGATGCCGATTCGTCACGCGCCGACGGGCCGCCACCGCGCACCGCGAGCCCGTCGGGCGCGGCGCCGCCGGCGCGTGATGCGGCGGGTGTGGCCACGCGCGACGATGCCGACGAGGCGACGCGCGATCCCCGCGACCGTCGCGCCGACCGCTACGCGCTCCGCCTCACGCCGGTCGAGGCGCGCCGCACGCTCGACAGCCTCACGCGCGCGCTCGATCCCGCGCACGCCGACGAGGCCACCGCCCGCACCGCCGTCGCGCGGCTGGGGACGATCCTCCCGTATCTCGGCAGCGCCACCGACAGCACGTGGGGCTACGTGCGCCTGCTCGAGGCCGACCTGCTCCTCGACGACCAGCGTGGCGCCTGTCGCGCGCTCGCCAGTGCGCGGCGCCTCGCGACGTCACGTGCGCAGCGCGAG
>JALOPO010000379.1 GCA_025453855.1 Gemmatimonadaceae bacterium | reverse complement strand
GACGCGCGCGACCGCTACAACCGCGTGTCGCGCACCATCACGCACCTCCTCGATGCGTGGAACCGCACCACCGGCCGCCACGACCCGAGCTTCGGCGCGGCGCTCGGCAGCGGCCCCGAGGCGCGCGGGCTCATGCAGTCGATCGCGCGCCGCGCGGCCACGCCCGAGTTCCACGCCGCGCTGCTCGAGACGCGGATCCTGCAGTTCATGGCCGAGTCGTACGAGCACGTGCCGCGCGCGGCCGAGGCGCTGGTGGCCGGCGACCTGCACGCCTTCGCGGTGCAGGTGGCGCGGTCGCAGGCGTGGGCCGAGCGCGCCCTCGGCAACCAGGTGCCGGAGACGATCACGCTGGTGCAGCTCGCGCTGGCCGAGGGGGCGGTGGCGGCGAGCGCCTTCGGCGCGGGCTTCGGCGGGAGCGTCTGGGCGATGGTGCCGCAGGCCGACGTGACGCCGTTCATGGAGCGCTGGCGTGCGGGCTACGTCGCGGCGTTCCCGATGCACGGGGCGCGGTCGCACTTCTTCGCGACGCGCCCGGGGACGCCGGCGTTCGAGTTGACGGCGGTGTAGGGGGCGTGCACGCCCCGAGCGACGTGCACGTCGCGAGCGCCGATCGTGCGGCTATCGTCGCAGCGCCGGCGTGAGCACGGGGAGCGGCGCGGGGAGCATCAGCGCGGGGTCGGTGGGACGCCATGGCCTGATCGCCACGCGGAACGGCGCGGCGAGCCCCGCATCCTCGAGTCGCTTCGCATTGCTGTGGAAGACGGTGATCTTCTCGAGGTCCGGGCGCACGAGCTCCGCCCCCGACTGCCGGTAGTCCGGATTCGGGAGCGTCAGATGCTCATCGTAGTTGAAGTCGTAGAGGTCGTTGCCGCTCAGCTGCCACGAGGCGAAGCGCAGCATGCGCGTGCCGTCGGCGTCGCGGAAGCCGACGACGGAGACCTCGCTCCGCAGCTGGAAGCCGCGCAGCGAGGTGAGCAGGTCGAGCTCCGCGGCGGTGCCGATGAGCTGGATGCGCGCGATGTCCATCGGCGTCGGCGCGAAGTCGCAGAGCGACTCGTACGACATCGCGAGGGGGCTCGCGCCGTCCCACTTCGTGAAAGCCGCGTCGCCCCGCAGGCGCGGGAGGATGCCGACGATCCCCGTGCGCTTGCCGGGGAGCTTCGCGCGGCGCTGCGAGAGGAAGATGTCGCGATGCTCGCGCTGGATCCGGCGAATCTCGGGTGCCTCGCGGAGGTGGCGCGGCGCCGTGAAGCGCACCGTCGCGCCGTGCGTGCGATTGTCGAGGTAGGCGAGCAGGAAGGGCCCCGAGAGCGGCGGGTCGGCGAGCGCGGGCACCGGCGCCGAGGCGGCCGTGGCGAGGCGGCGGTACCATGCGGCAACGCGTGCGATCGGCAGTGGGGCGAGCACGTCCTCGGGCATCGTGCGGACTCCAGCGTGGCGGGAGGTCAGCGTGCGGGGATCACGTGGTCGTGCCGTGCGTGGCAGCGTAGCGCTGCAACAGGCGCACAAGGACCTCCTTGAGCGCGATGTCCGGGGCGGGGGTGTCGGCCTTGAGGCGCTCCGTATACCCGACCGTGAGGTCGAAGCGGCCGTCGAGCGTGGTGGCATCGATCGAGAAGGCGCTGCCGCCGGGACCGAAGCCGTCGATGCGTTCGGTGACGCTGCGTGCGACGCCCCGCAGCGCCGCGCGTTGCGCGGAGTCGGCGCGCAGCGCCGCCCACGCGGAGTCCACGTTCACACCGGCGCCCGTATCACGGTGCGGGGCGACGCGGATCATCACCACCGCGAAGTTCTCGGGCGTCGTCGCCTCGGGGTACTGCGCCGCGTAGAGGCGCGCACCATCCGTGTCGGGGCGCGGGTCCAGCCACGTGAAGACGGTGTCCACCGAGCCGAGCAGGCCGGGGCCAATCATGTCGTCGAAGTCGGACGTCGTGGCGGCGCGTGCGTCGCGCGTCGTGGCCTGTGCTCCATCTGCCCGCGCCGACTCGGTACGACCGCACGCTGTCGACGCGAGCGCGGCGACGAGCATCAGGCTCGCGCGCGCGGATCGGACTCGTCGAGGCAGGACGCGCACGGCGGTGGCTCCTTGGAGTGACTCCGGAACCCTAGTCGATGCGGCAAGGGCGTGCGCGGGTCACACCGATCTGTGCCGCGTGCTGGCGTCGCTCCTCCACCGACATGCGCACGCGGTCACGCGTCAGCGCACCATCGCACCCGGCGCCGCGAGCACCCCTTCGGCCTCGTGCCGCTGCCGCTGGTAGTCCGCCCCCCAGCTTCGCATCGCCTGCAGCACCGGCGCGAGCGTGGCACCGAGGGGCGTGAGCGCGTAGTCGACGCGCGGCGGCACGGTCGGAGTGACGGTGCGCGACACGATGCCGTCGGCCTCCAGCTCGCGCAGGTGGCGCGTGAGCATGCGTGCGGTCGCGCCCGGGAGCACGCGTGCCAGGTCGCTGAAGCGATGCGACCCGTCCAGCAGGTGGAAGAGGATCACCGGCTTCCAGACGCCACCGATCACGGCGAGCGTCGCCTCAACCGTGCACGGGGCCTGCCAGTCGAAGTGTCGGACGGTCATCGGTATCACGGGTGATAGCAGGTGTCATGCATGTGCGTGCTTCTGGCGCACCGCGGCTCCCGGTAATCTGTCGGCTCATCCTCACGGAGTCGATCCAACGATGCGAAGCTACGTGTTCACCGACGCGCCCGGGCTCGAGTCGCTCGCGCTCGTCGAACGGTCGATCCGCGTCCCCGGTCCGCACGAGGTGCTGGTCGGCGTGCGCGCCGTCGCGCTCAACTACCGCGACATTCTCGTCGCGCAGCTGCAGCAGCCGGGGAGCGCCGTGCAGCCCGGCGATCGCGTGGTCGCGAGCTTCATGCGCGACTGGGTCGAGGGGCCGCTCACGCCGGCGAAGCAGGCCACCTCGCTCGGCGCCGCCGGTGTCGACGGGATGCTGGCCGAGCAGGTCGTGCTCCCGGAGCACGCCCTGGTGCGGCTTCCGGCGGGGATGTCATACGAGGCGGCGAGCACCCTGCCGTGTGCCGGCGTCACCGCGTGGTACGCGCTGTTCGAGGGAGCGCACGTCGCGCCCGGCGACACCGTGCTGCTCGTCGGCACGGGCGGCGTCGCGATCTGGGCGCTGCAGCTCGCCAAGGCCGCGGGCGCGCGCGTGCTCATCACCTCGCGCAGCGACGAGAAGCTCGCACGCGCGCGAGCACTCGGCGCCGACGACACGATCAACACGACGACCACGCCGGCGTGGGACGAACGCGTGCGCGAGCTGACCGGTGGGGCGGGGGCGGACCACGTCGTCGAGTCGGGCGGGCCGGGGACCTTCGACCGCAGCATCGCGTCGCTCCGGCACGGCGGGTCGATGTCGCTCATGGGGGTGCTGAGCGGCTTCGCCGACCAGGTGAGCACCTTCGCCATCCTCAGCAAGCAGATCCGCGTGCACGTGGGCTCGCGCCTGATGCTCGAGCGGCTGCTGCGCGCCGTGCAGGTCGCGCGCCTCGAGCCGGTGGTGGACCGCGTCTTTCCGTTCGAGGCGGCGCGCGCGGCCTACGACTTCATGGCGGCGGGGGCGCACGTCGGGAAGGTGGTGATCCGCGTCGCCGACGCGTGAACCGTGGGGCGGGGTACGCGACGATGCTGCCTGTGCCCCGCCCGTCGCAACAACTCAGCGTGCCGCCGCCGCGCGCCGCACCACCTCCCCCGCGCGCTCCGGCGTGATGTCACGCTGCGGCTCGCCGAGCATCTCGTAGCCGACGAGGAACTTCCGCACCGTCGCCGACCGCAGCAGCGGCGGATAGA
>JALOPO010000378.1 GCA_025453855.1 Gemmatimonadaceae bacterium | reverse complement strand
CTGAGGAGCGCGAAGGTGACGGCACCGGCGGCCATCGCGAGCACGTACAGGGCGGTCAGATAGCTCTCGTACATGGCGGCGACTGGTGGAGGGTGTGGTGGGGTGCGCGACGATCGTCGCGCGCCAGTGGATCGGTGTGCGCGACGCTCGCGTCCGTCAGCGGCGAGCCTCGCCCGCGTCGCTCGCGCGCACCGGCGCCGCACCGTCGGCCAGCGCGTCGCGCAGCCGTCCGCCGGCCCATGCCTGCGCCTCGCGTGCCTGCGGCACGAGCGGGATCATCCCGAAGAACTCGTGGGTCACGTCATCCCACTGGCGTCGCTCCACGGCCACCCCCGCGCGTCGCAGCGCCTCCTCGAGGAGCTGACCATCGTTGCGCAGCGGGTCGATCTCGGCGGCGACGATGGTCACCGGTGCGAGCCCGTCGAGGCGCGCGCGGAGGATCGAGATGCGCGGATCCTGCAGCTGCGCGGCGTCGCGCACCGCATGCCGCGCGAACCACCCCATGGTCGCGCGATCGAGCGGCTTCGCGTTCGCGTTCTCGACGTACGCGGGGAGCGTCGTGTCGACCTGTGCCACCGGATAGACGGCGAGCACGTGCCGCGGGCGTTGCAGCCGTGCGTCGCGCGCCGCGATGGCGGTGGCGACGGCGAGGTTGCCCCCCGCGCTCTCGCCGGCGAGGGCGATGCGGCGCGGGTCGCCGCCGATGGTGCGCGCATTGGCGAGCACCCAGCGATAGGCGGCCAGCGCGTCGTCGTGCGCGGCGGGGAAGGGGTGCTCGGGGGCGAGGCGATAGTCGACGCTGACGACGATCGCGTTCGCCTCGCGCGCGAGGCCGCGCGCACCGAGGTCGTAGATGGACTTGTCGGCGAGCACCCAGCCGCCGCCGTGGAAGTAGACGATCACCGGGAACGGCCCGCTCCCCGACGGCGTGTAGACGCGCGCCGGGATGTCACCGGCGGCACCGCGGAGGGTGCGGTCGACGTGGCGCACGCCGGGCACGATCGCGGTCGCGCTGCTGTCGCCACCGCCCTGGGCGATCGCCACGCGCACCGCCTGCAGCGGATGCGGCTGTCGTCGCGCGGCATCGGGCGTGAGGACGGCGATGGGGCGCGGTGCGAGGCCGGCCCACGCGTCGAGCAGCTGCTGCATGGCGGCATCGGCGCGCGCGAGCGTGACGTCGCCGGCGAGCCGTGCGGAGTCGAAGGCGGCGACGTTGCGTCCACCAGCACTGTCGGCGCGCAGCGCGCCGACCTGCTCCTTGGTGACGCGCACCTGCGCCGTGACGAGCGAGACGGCGCCACTCGTGAGCGCGATGGTCGTCAGGACGATGCGCGCCGTGGCGTGGAGGATTCGGAGTGACATGGGGTGGATCGCGGCGGGTGGGCGCTCAGTAGCCGACGCGCCCGGGGGCGAGCGGCGTGATGCGGAAGATGCGGAACGGCCCCTGCTGGTCTCGGCGGCCGGCGTTGAGCGTCGGCGAGCGATGCAGCTGCGTGGTGACGACGTGCAGCGAACCATCGGGCGCCCAGGCGAAGTCGTCGACCCACTTGAGGTCGGGACTGCGCGCGAGCTCGTGGTAGCGGCGATCGACGGTGATGACGCCGAGTGCGTTGTTGGGGAGGTCGCCGAGGTAGATGTTGCCGGCGCGGTCGATGGCGATGCCGTCGGACGGCGGCTTGCTCGCGTAGCGCTCGATGCGCGCGGCGAGCGCCGAGTCGCCGAGCGATGCGTCGGCGAGGGCCGCGGCGGGGATGCGGTACATGGTGCGCCCGTGGAGCGGTGCGTAGTAGACCCACTCGTGCGCGTGGTCGATGCCGATGCCGTCGACGCCGATGCGTGGCCGCTCGAGCGTGCCGTCGGGTTTGCGCCGCGTCGGCGTGATCCCCTCGACGGCGAAGGTCTCCGGCTCGGGGACCATGCTCGCGTGGCCCTGCAGCACGCGGCGCGGGCGACCGGTGGCCATGTCGACCACGATGAGCGCCGCGTTCGGCCCGCCGGCGGGATCGGAGATGTAGACCTGGTTGCGGCGGTAGTCGAAGGCGAGGTCGTTGACGAACGAATTCGTGTCGGTGACGCCGCCGAGCTCGATCGTGCGCACGAGGCGGTTGGCGCGCGAGTCCCAGAGCAGGAGCCGGCTGGGCGCCTTGCCGCTGTTGCCGTTGTCGAGGATGTGGAGCACACCCGCGGTGTCGCTGCGGATGCCGAGCACCGCGACGAGCCCGGTGGGGAGGACACCCTCGCCACGCTGCGCGAAGCGGCGCACCGCATCGCCCTGCGCGTCGAGCTCGGCCAGCACGCGCACCGGGTTGTAGTACTGGTGCAGGCTGAGGATGCGGCGGCCATCGGGGGTGATGGTGAGGTTCCCCGGTGGCTGTTCGATGGCAGCGGCGGGTTGCGGGACGATGGTCGTCACCTGCATGCCGCTGTCGGCGGGAATGGGTGCGGACTGCGCGCTGCGGCGACCGCAGCCGGTCACGGCGGCGAGCGCGGCGATGCCGAGCGCGATGTGCGGGACACGCATCGCGTGCAGGGTCGATCGGTGGGAGTGCATGGAGGTTGGCAGGAGGGTGGACCCGCGGTGCGGCACGGTTGCACGGTGCCAGGCCCCACTGTCCCCGTGCCGGTGTCAGGGGTGCCCTGCTGCTGCGAGCGCAAGAAGCGTCACCGCTCGTCGGCCACCCGTCGGGCCCTTTCCCGGGTCATCGCTGCGCAGCGGTGGCACTCGGCGGCGTCGAAGCGACGCGAGCGGCCGGTGCAGATGCGACGACGGCGTGCCGCCCGTGCGGCACGCCGTCGTCCATGGCCCGTGGACTGGTTGGTTTACGCCGGCTTACGCGCCGCGTACGCTGCCCCGGGCCGAACGGATTCCGCATGACGCCGCGCGGGTCGCATCTCGCGATGTCTCCCTCGGCTCGTGCGTCCGTCCAGGTCGCTCACGTGGGTGACGCCCCTCGTTCGCTCCCCGCGGATCCTCGCGAACCGCTCGCTGGAGTCGTCGACG
>JALOPO010000377.1 GCA_025453855.1 Gemmatimonadaceae bacterium | reverse complement strand
CCGAAGGCCGAGTCCGCCAAGGCGCGGCAGATCCCGGTGACGGTGCCGCAGGCGATCGCGGCCGACGCCTCCGCCAGCTGAGGCACGGTCTGCCGACGGGGTGCCGCGCGGCGCGCGGCACTCGTGTCCGGTGAGCATGCAGATGCCCGGTTCCGCCTGCGCGGAGCCGGGCATCTGGCTTGTCGTTGCATCAGCAGTGGCGTGTCACTGCACGACCATGCGCATCCCGAAGGCGTCGTAGCGCGTACCCGCGATGGCGTCCGCGCCGAACTCGGCGTCGAGCGTGGCGAGGAGTTCGGGCGCGAGCGTGACCGAGGCCGCTCCGAGGTTCTCGGCCAGGCGCTCGCGGCGCGTGGTGCCGAAGAGGGTGACGACGTCGTCGCCACGCGACATGACCCAGGCGAGCGCGAGCTGCGCCCCCGTCATCCCGTGCGACGCCGCGAGCTCGTGCAGCCGCGCGACGGTGGCCGCGTTGCGCGCGCGATTCTCGCCGGTGAAGCGCGGGAGGTGCGCACGGAAGTCGCCGGCCGCGTAGTCGGCGATCGTCGGGCGGGCGAGGAGGCCGCGGCTCAGCGCCCCGTAGGCCACGACCCCGACGCCGAGTTCGCGCGCCGTGTCGAGGAGCTCGCCCTCGAGCACGCGCGTGGCCAACGAGTACTCGATCTCGAGCGCGGTGACCGGGTGCACCGCGTGGGCGCGCCGCAGCTGCGCGGCGTTCATCTCGCTGACGCCGAGGTAGCGGACCTTCCCTTCCCTGATGAGGTCGGCCACCGCCCCGACCGTCTCCTCGAGCGGGACGGCGGGATCGACGCGTGCCGGCTGGTAGAGGTCGATCACGTCGACGCCGAGCCGGTCGAGCGAGTAGGCGGCGAAGTTCTTCACGGCCGCGGGGCGACCGTCGAAGCCGCTCCAGCCACCCGACGGGGTGCGCAGCGCGCCGAACTTGACGCTGATCGTGACCGACTCGCGGCGCGCACCCGCGAGTGCGCGACCGACGAGGCGTTCGTTGTGGCCCATGCCGTAGAAGTCGCCGGTGTTGACGAGCGTCACGCCGGCGTCGATGGCGGCCTCGATCGTGGCCAGCGATTCGGCGTCGTCGCGGGTGGCGGCGGTGCCATAGAAGTCGCTCATCCCCATGGCGCCGAGGCCGAGGGCGGAGACGACCGGGCCGGAGCGGCCGAGGCGGCGCTGGGGGAGCGTGACGGGAGCTGTCATGGCGGTGTGCCTCGCAGGTTCGCGTCGGTGGCCGGGGCGCACGGTGCGCGCGGCGCGACGATCTGCCACCATGTTCGCGGGAGCCGAGGCACCGACCCATGCCAGAAGCTTCGGACGCCGGACCACTTCCTTCGTTGGTCGCGCGTCGCGCCATCGATCGGGTGTCGACCGGTGCCCGGTGCGCGCCACACGTCGGGCGCTGCGTGGTGCGCCGCGCTCAGCCGACGTGCGCGCGGGCCTGGAAGGCGGTGGGCGTCTCGCCGGCGTGGCGGCGGAAGAAGCGCGAGAGGTGGTTGGGCTCGGCGAAGGCGAGGCGTTCCGCCACCTCCTTCACGGTCGTTCCCGGCCGCGCGAGCATCGCGCGCGCCTCGGCGAGCACCGCGTCGGCGATCCAGTCGTGCGCGGTGCGCCCCGTGCGGCGGCGGATGATCGTGGTGAGGTACGGGGCCGAGAGCTGCTGCGCATCGGCGAGCGCGCGCACGGTGGGGGTGCGGCGCGTGCGGCCGGCGACGAGCTCGCGGAGCTGGGCGGCGAGATCGGCGCGGAAGCGGGTGACGATGCGCGACGAGTCGGTGCCGGTGTCGCGCCACGCACCGGCGGCGGCGGCGTGCGTCCCGACACGGTGCAGGAGCGCGAGCAGGAGGTGCCCGACGATCGCGAAGCGGTGCGGATCGCTGCCGGTGAAGGCGTCGAGGAGCGGTTCGGTGAGGGCGGTGATCCCGGCGAAGTCGGGCGCGTCGAGATGCAGCGGCGGCACGACCTCGGTGACGAGCCACGGGAAGTGCTGCAGCACGTCGCCGCGCAGGTGGCGACGCAGGAAGGCGTCGTTCCAGGTGACGAGGCATCCCGTGGGCGCCGCATCGGAGCGGAAGCCCTTGAGGTGTCCCGGATTGGTGAAGTAGAGGGTGCGATCACGCGTCTCGAAGGCGTGGTCCTCGAGGAAGAAGGCGCCGCGACCCGTGTACATCACCACCAGCGAGTAGTACGTCGTGCGGAAGCGCGGCGACTCGTAGCCGACCTGCGGATGCAGCTGCTCGAGGCGATGCGCCGTGACTCCCGCATCCGGACCGGCAGGCCCCGAGAGCGTCCCGCCGAGCGACGCGTAGAACGCGTGCATCGACGCGTAGAACGCGTGCATCGAGTCGTGCGTCGGTGCCGGTGCGGTGCGCGCTCGTCGCGTCGTCATGCCGAGGTGCGGTGATGTCGCGGTGGGGGGGTTCCGTGTCCTGAACAGCGGGTGGGACTGCAGGGAACGGCAGGGAAGTGCAGGGAAGGGCAGCGAACGGCGTCGTTGTAGGGGCGACGGGATGGCCACGGAGCCCATCACGTCAGGCGGTCCTGCACTTCCCTGCCCTTCCCCCAGCTGTTCACCGCACCGATGCCAGCGACTCGCTACGCGAACTGGCCGACGAAGCCGATCTCGGGTTCGAGGTGCTGTCCGAACTTCTCGGCCACCGCCTGCTGCGCGTGCGCGATGAGGGTGCGCACGTCGCGGGCGGTGGCGTGGCCGAGGTTGACCATGATGTTGGCGTGGATGTGCGTGATCGCCGCGTCGCCGATGCGGAAGCCCTTCAGGCCGCACTGGTCGACGAGGCGTCCCGCGCCGACGCCCTCGATCTTCTTGAAGATGGAGCCGGCGCTCGGGTGATGCTCGAGCCACGGATGGCGCGCGCCGCGCCAGCTGAGGTTCTCCTGCAGGATGCGGTGGAGCGCGAACGGATCGCCCGGCGCGAGGCGGAAGGTGGCGTCGAGGACCACGTCGCGGCGGTGGTGGAAGACGGTGTCGTCGTAGCCGAAGGCGATGTAGCCGGCGTCGACGGTGCGGCGCTCGCCGTCCTGCGTGCGGATGCGGCACGACTCGAAGACTTCGGCGATGAACATCGTCCGCTCGCGCTCGGGGGCCGGCGAGAGGAAGTGGAGGTTCTGCCAGATGGCGCCGCCGACGGAGCTCGGGATCCCGATGTAGTGCTCGAAGCCGGAGAGGCCGCGGGCGACGGCCTCGTGGACGAGGTCGCCCATGACCGCGCCCGACTCGGCGGTGACGCGGCCGTCGGGGAGCCAGGCGACGTGGTCGGCGCGATTGCGGATGACGAGGCCGCGGAAGCCGAGGTCGCCGACGAGGATGTTGGCGCCGAGGCCGAGGACGAACCAGTCGACACCGGTGGCGACGGCGGCGTCGATGGCGTGGGCGAGGTCGTCGCCCGAGGTGGCCTCGTAGAGGAGGTCGGCGGGGCCACCGATGCGGAAGGTGGTATAGGGGGCGAGGGCGACGTGTCGCCGGAGGCGGGCGGGGTCGAGGCGCGCGGCGAGGGCGTCGAGCGCGGCCGGGTCGGCGGGGGTGCGTCCGCCGGCGGGGTGGTCGGTCATGGGGGCGAAACCAATGGGGGGCGGAGGGGCGAGGCCACCCCCGGGTACCCTTGGTGCCAGGCACCGCTGTCCCCTCCCCGGAGCGAGCCGGCGGACGACTGCCGTTACGCGGGGACAGCGGTGCCTGGCACCGAGGGGGGCGGCGGACCAACCCGTGCGCCCCGGGGTGCAAGTCGGCGAACGCCGGCCGCGCCGGACTCCGGCGCCGGTTGGTCGGTGCGACCGCCAGTAGACTTTGCCCCATGCCTGTCGTGACACGACTTCGACGCTGGCTGACCGCCGGCCTCGCGCTCGCCCTCGCCGCCGGGGCGCTCCCCGCGCAGCGCACGGAGCTGGAGCGCATCATCCGACGCCAGGTGCTGCGCAACGGCCTCGAGGTGATCGTGGTGGAGAACCACGGGATCCCGATCGCGACCGTCGAGCTGAACGTGAAGAACGGTGCCTTCACCCAGAGCCCCCAGTACGAGGGGCTCGCGCACATGTACGAGCACATGTTCTTCAAGGCGTCCAAGGCCTACCCGAACGCCGATGCCTTCAGCCAGCGGGCGGCCGAGCTCGGCGCGCGCTTCAACGGCACCACGCAGGAAGAGCGCGTCAACTACTACGTGACGCTGCCGAGCGACTCGCTGCGCGGCGGGATGCTGCTGATCGCCAACGCGGTGCGCGGCCCGCTCTTCCTCCCCGACGAACTGGCGCAGGAGAAGGAGGTCGTGCTCGGCGAGTACGATCGCAACGAGGCGTCGCCGGGCTTCGCGCTGCAGCAGGCGATGACGGCGGCGCTCTATCCCGGGCAGACGAGCCGCAAGAACACGATCGGGAGTCGAGAGGTGCTGCGCAACGTGACGCCGCAACAGATGCGCACGATCCAGCAGAAGTACTACATCCCCAACAACTCGGCGCTGATCGTCACCGGCGACGTGGCGCCGGCGCGCGTCTTCGCGCTCGCCGACAGCGCGTTCGGCTCGTGGGAGCGCGGCCCCGACCCGTTCACCGTCGACCCCATTCCGCCCATCCCCGCGCTCGCGAAGAGCAGCGCGGTGATCAGCGAGGCGCCGGTGGGGGCGGTCTCGGTGCTCATCCAGTGGCAGGGGCCGAGCGTGCGGAAGGACAAGGCGGCGACCTACGCCGCCGACGTCTTCAGCGACGCGCTGAACACGCGCGGCTCGCGCTTCCAGCGCGCGCTCACCGACAACGGACTCTGGCAGGGCGTGCTGGTGAACTACTACACGCTCGACCAGGTGGGGCCGATCACGATCAGCGGGCAGACGACGCCCGAGAACCTGAAGGCCGCCCTCGCCGCGCTCTGGCGCGAGATCGAGAAGCTCGACGACCCGGGCTACTTCACGGCCGGCGAGCTGGAGGCGGTGAAGGCGCAGCGCGGGACCGAGAGCCAGTTCGGGATCGAGAAGACGAGCGAGCTGACGCACACGATCGGCTTCTGGTGGGCGGTGGCCGATCTCGACTACTTCCTCGGCTACGTGGACACCATGGCCCAGCAGACGCCGGCCGACCTGCAGCGCTACGCCGCGACGTACATCGTGGGGAAGCCGAGCGTGACGGGGGTGCTGATCAGCCCCGCCGATCGCGCGCGGCTGCGGCTCACCGACGCCGACGTGACGGGGCCGGTCCGCGAGGCGCGCCCATGAGCCGGCGCGTACCGACGCTGCTCGTCACCGGGGCGCTCCTGGCCGGCGCGACGAGCGCCTTCGCCTGGGCGCCGCCATCGACGGTGTCGTCGACGCCCACGCCGGACGCCGCGGCCGCGCACGAGGCGTTCGTGGCGCGGGCGCTGCGCACCGCCGCCGCGGCCGACAGCGCGACGACGAGCTTCACCGTGAACGGGCTGCGCGTGATCCACCGGCGCGTGACCGCCAACGAGGTGGTGGCCGCGAATCTCTACCTGCTGGGCGGGACGAACCACGTGCCGCGCGAGAAGGCGGGGCTCGAGTTCGTGCTCCTGCAGGCGAGCGAGCGCGGGACGCGCCGCTATCCGCGCGCGGTGCTC
>JALOPO010000376.1 GCA_025453855.1 Gemmatimonadaceae bacterium | reverse complement strand
GTCACCCCCACCGCCACGCAGGCCGCCGGCAGCTACACCGGCACGATCACGCTCACCGCCGCCTACACCGGCACCTGATCGCACCGCCCGCGCACGGCGCATCAGCCGCGTGCGACGCGCCCCGATCCCACCGACTCCATCGCCCACCCCGATGCGACGTCTCCGCCACGCTCCACCGCGCCACCGCATGACCGTGATCGCCCGCATGCTCCTCGCGTGTGCGGCGTCGCTCGTGCTGTGCGCGCCCGCGGCGGCGCAGGGGATCACCGTGCGGCCGCTGCAGAACCTCACCTTCGGCTTCCTGCTCCCGGGGGTGAACACCCGCATCGATCCGCTCAACCTCTCGCGCAGCGGGCAGATCGAGCTCCTCGCCGCGCGCGGCACGATCTTCGAGGTGCGCATGACCGTTCCCACCGCGCTCGCGGGGCAGGGAACCACGCTCCCGCTCGCGTACGACGCGGGGAGCGCCGCCGCGAGCGCGCTCCGCTCGCCGATCGATGCCATCCGCTTCGATCCGCGCGGCACCGCGCGCTTCCAGCTCGTGACCGCCGATCGCGCCTCGATCTTCATCGGCGCCGAGGCCCGCCCGCGCGTCGGGCAGCCGGTCGGGAGCTACACCGCGCCCCTCGTCGTCACCATCACCAACCTGAGCAACTGACCGATGTCGCGCCTGCCCTCGCGTCACCCCGTCGCGCGCCGCGCCGTCGTCTCGCCGACCCGCGCCCGCCCGCTCGCTCTGCCGATGCTGGAGTCGGCGCGTGTCGCACGCCGCCTCGTCGTCGCGACCCTCGCCACGATGCTCGCGCTCCTCGTCGCCGACGCGCTCCCCGCGCAGGCGATCCTCGTCGCGCCGCAGGGCGTGGTGCTCGACCAGCGCGCGCGCGCCGGGAGCGTGGAGCTCTACAACCCGGGCGATCGCGCGAGCGAGATCACGCTCAGCACCGTCTACGGCTATCCCGTGAGCACCCCCGAGGGCGAGATCACGCTCAGCGTCGTCGATCGCCCCGACAGCACGCACAACTCGGCCGCCGGCTTCATCGAGGCCTTTCCGCGTCGCCTCGTGCTGCAGCCCGGGCAGCGCCAGACGGTGCGGCTCCTCGCCCGTCCGCCGCAGGGGCTCGCCGAGGGCGAGTACTGGGCGCGACTCGTCGTGGCGGCGAAGGATGCCGCGCCGCGCGCCACCGACAGCGCGAGCACCGGCGCGAGCGACGTGCGCATCGGCCTCACGCTCGAGGTGCGCACGATCATCGCCGTCAACTATCGCACCGGCACGCTGCGCACCGGCGTGGCGGTCGAGACGCCCGCCGTGCAGCTCACGCGCGACTCGGTGATCGTGCGCGTGCCGATGACGCGCACCGGCTCGGCCGCCTGGATCGGCGCCACCCGCGTGCGCCTCGAGACCGAGGGGCCGGGCGGCGAGTCGCAGGAGCAGCTCCTGCAGACCGCGGTCTACACCACGCTCGCCCCGCGCCTCGCCTTCCCGCGCGGTGCGATGCCGAGCGGACGGTGGCGCGTGAAGGTGATCGCGAGCAGCGAGCGCCCCGACGTGGTGCAGTCGACCTACCTGCGTGCGGCGACCGTCACCGCCGACGCGCCGCTCGTGCTTCCGTAGCACGCACGCGCTGCACCGCGCCGCCTCGTCGCCCTGCATGCGCACGCGCCTCGCACGCGCCTGCCGTCGCGCCGCCGCCCTGATCGTGGGCGGCGGCTTCGGCGGGTTGGCGCCCTTGTGCGCGCAGCAGCCCGCTGCCCCCGCTCCCGCGCAGGCCGTCGCGCGCGGCGAGCCGCTCCTCCTCGACGTGCGCTTCGGGCAGGCCGCCTCGCTCGCCATCGCCGGCGAACGGCTCGGTGCGCGTGCGTGGCTCCCCGTCGCCACGCTCCTCGAGGCGATGGAGCTCCAGCTCGACGTGCGCACGCCGGCACGCGTGGTCGCGCGGCGCTGGCCCGAGGGAACGCGCTACGTGCTCGATGCGGACAGCGGGATCATGCGCGCACACGGCGCACGCACCGACAGTGCGCAGCGCACGGGCATCGTCGCGACGCGCGGCGACACCGCCACGCTCCACGTCCGCGACGGCGAGCTCCTGGTCGACGTGCACGCACTCGCCGCGCTCCTCGGCATCCCCGTGGAGCTCGGATTCGCGGACCTCGTGCTCTCCTTTCCCGAGATCGCCGCGCTCCCCATCGGACGACGGCTCGCACGCGACGCCGCGCACGCCCGCTTCCGTGCGCGCGAGCACGCATCCGGCGACGAGCGTGCCACCGGTCCGCTCGCGCGCCCGTGGGCCGATGGCGCGGTGCTCGACTACTCGCTCGCGCTCCCCATCGGCGCCGCCGCCGTGCGCCCGGGATGGAACACCGGCGTCGGCCTCGACGTGCTCGGTGGGTCGCTCGAGGTCACGGCCGGTGCGACCGCCGGTGGCGTGCGCCTCCCCACGCTCGCCAGCTGGACCGGCGTCTGGCGGGCCGGCACCGCGCTCACGCAGCTGCGCATCGGCGATGGCACCGGCGCCGGTCCGCGCCCGCGCTTCGGACGCGGGATCATGCTCACCAACGCGCCGTACGTGCGCCCCGCGCTCTTCGGCCTGCAGACGGTGCGTGGCGCGCTCCCGCCGGGCTGGGCGATCGAGGCGTACCGCAACGGCGAGCTGGTCGCGGTCGACACCATCGGGCGTGATGCACGGTACCAGCTCCGCGTCCCGCTCCTCTACGGCGAGAACCCGTACGACCTGCTCGCCGTCGGTCCGTTCGGGCAGACGCGTGCGCTCAGCCAGGCGACGCGCGTGGCCATGGACCTGCTTCCCGGCGGGCGCGGCGAGTACGCGCTCGGCGCCACGCGCTGCCAGCTCCGGCAGCAGTGCCGCACCGCCGCCAGCGCCGACTACCGCCACGGGCTGAGCGATCGCTGGACCGCGCGCGCCGGGCTCGAGGGGCTCTCGCGCGACAGCATCGGCTGGATCGGCGCACCGTACGTCGCGCTCTCCGGCACGCCGTGGAGCGCGATCGGCGTGCAGGGCGAGTTCGCGTCACGCTCGCACACGCGCCTCGCGCTCAACATCGAGCCGTCGCAACGCGTGCGCGTCGCCGCCGAGCAGCAGTGGTTCGCGCGCGACGCGATCGATCCGCTCCTCGCCGGTCGTCGCCTGGTGCAGTCGGGGCTCTTCGCCACCTGGCGCAGCTTCGCGCCCTCGCAGCCGAACGTCGAGCTGTCGCTCGATCGCAGCCGCTTCCTCGACGGCGCCGCGCTCCTGCGCGCGCGACTCGG
>JALOPO010000375.1 GCA_025453855.1 Gemmatimonadaceae bacterium | reverse complement strand
CGAGACCTGCAAGGACGGCGCGGATGGATACCGTGCAGCCGCCGAAGACGTGCAGGACAGCTCGCTCAAGGCGCTCTTCACCCAGCTCGCCGCGCAGCGCGGGCAGTTCATGACCGAGCTGCAGGGCATCGTCGCCGGCATGGGCGAACAGCCGGAGCGCAGCGGGAGCGTGCTCGCCGCGGCGCACCGCGGCTGGATCAACCTCAAGAGCGCCGTGGCTTCGCGTGACGACGTGGCGATCCTCGCCGAGTGCGAGCGTGGCGACGAGGCGGCCGTCACCGCCTACGAGAACGCGATGCGCGCCGCGCTGCCCTCGAACGTGCTCGACGTCGTGCAGCGCCAGGGCATGGACGTTCGTGCCGCCTACGAGCGCGTGCGCACCCTCGAGGTGGCGCGCTCCTGACGGCCGGGAACGCCGACGGCGCGCGGCGTCAGCGCGCGCCGTCGGCGCGGACGCCGGCGAGTTCGTCGCGCTCCGCTCCCTCGACGATGCGCCGTGCGTCGGCGCCGCCCGCGTGCTCGGCCCAGTTGTCGTGCGCGTCGCGTGGCGGCGTCCAGTCGGGGAGCGGGAGGCGCAGGCGCATGGCCAGTGCCGACGCGTGGGGCTCGTACGAGCGGCGGAGCGCCGCCAGCGCACGCCACGCGTCGGCCGCGTCGCTCTCCGGCACGAGGTGCACGCTCCGCAGCTGCGCGACGAGCCGACTGCGCACGGCGGGGGGCAGGCGGTCGTCGCAATCATCGCCGCGCGGTGGTGCGCCGTCGTCGGTGGAAGCCTGCACCGGCACGTGCAGCGCACGCGCCATCTCGATCATCGTCAGCCGGGCCGTGGCGAAGGTGATGCGCGCCTGGAAGAGCGGTATCGCCGCCGTCAGCGCATCGCGGCCGGATCGCTCCCCGCCGCCCGACGCAGCGGGATCCTGCACCCGCAGCCCGATGGTGACGAGCGCACAGGCATCGAGGATCGTCGTCAGCGCCGCGAGCCAGCTCTCGTTGTCGTGCTGCGAGCGGTAGTAGCCGAGCATCGGATACGAGAGGTGACTCTCGAGCAGCTCCGATGACCACTGCTCCCAGTCGGCCAGCAGCGCCCCGAGCGCGGTGAGCCCCTGTGCCGAGACGGCGTGGCGGGCCAGGAGCTCACCCGCCGTGGGGGGTGAGCCGGCGCGCGCATCGAGGCGGATCACGTGCGCCTCGCGCCGCGAGAAGAGTTGGTAGAGCACCGGCAGGTAGCCGATCACGACCGCGATCAGGCCGAAGCCGATGCCTGCCTCCAGCACCGACACGATCTTCCCGATCCCGGTCGGCGCCGTCACGTCGCCGTAGCCGAGCGTGAAGAAGGTGACGCCGCTGAAGTAGAGCTGGTGCAGGAGCGAGTGAGGCTCGGGCGAGATGCTGGCCAGCGCCCAGTGCACCAGGCCGAAGCCGACGATGAGTGCCACCGCCCATGCCGCGAAGAGCCCGATCATCGACAGCGGGCCGTAGAGGGCGAGCCATGCCGATCGGCGGCGCACCGGCATCACGTCGGCGATGCCGGTCCACGTGTTCCACGTGGCGCGGAACCAGCCGCGCACCAGGCGGAGCCGTCGCCGGACGCGCCGCGGCAGGAGCATGACCTCGAATGCGTCGACGAGCGTGGCCACGACGAGCAACGCCCCCACGACGATCGCGACGATGCCCGACGACGAGACCGCGAGCTCCGGACGATCGATCATCGTGGCGTGAGGTGCTCCTGCACCTCGTCGGCGAGCGTCTCGGGCGCCAGGCGCCGCACGAGCTCCTCGACCTCGGGATCGCGTGCCACCGGGAGGCCGTGATGCAGGCAGAGGGCGCGCAGCATCTCGAGCGTCTTGGTCGCCTCCACCTCGGCCAGCAGGTCGATCTGGAGGTTGAGGTGCTGCTGCCGCGCGGTGTTCTGCCGCATCCGCCCCTGGATGAGGAGCACCGTGCACGAGATCATGATCGCCTCGAGCGAGAGCACGGTGCGGAGCGCCTCGAAGGGCCACGGATCCCACGGGCGCACGGCGGGCACCACGCCACCGTTCAGCAGCACCCAGGCGCCGATGACCGTCGCATGGCCGATCCAGAACCAGACGCTGCTCACGATCCCGGTGAGCAGGTCGACGAAGCGCTGGCCAGGGGAGCGCCGGTTCCGCGCCTCCTCCTCCATCTGCTTCACGGTGCGGATGTTCCGCTCGGCCACGTCCTCCCGGCCGGGGCGCCCACTCATCGCGCGTGCGCCCTGTCCGCTGCGCGCCCGGCGAGGCCCAGCGGCGTCTCGTCGATCGCCGCGAGGAGGGCGGCCGGATGATCGTGGATCGCGATCGCGTCGCGCAGCGCGTCGTCCGACCAGCCACCCGACCGGAGCGCGATGCAGTCGACCCCCGCGGCGCGTGCGGCCGCGATGTCGTACGGGGTGTCGCCGATCATGATCGTCTCGTCGGCGCCGTGTCCCGCGCGGCCGAGTGCCGCCTGCACGATGTCGGGATCGGGCTTGCTGCGCGTCGCATCGTCGGCGGTGGTGCGCAGGTCGACGAGGTCGGCCACGCCGGCGACGCGAAGCAGCGCATCGAGCTCCGACTCGCGTGCCGAGGTGGCGATCACGAGCTGGAAGCCGTCCGCGTGCAGCCGCTCGCACAGGGCGCGGGTGCCGGGGAGGGGGCGCACCTGCGGGAGGTGACGTTCGAGGAAGAGCGCGGTGCGTCGCTCGGCGAGGCGCTCCGCCTCCTCGCCGTGCGGGTCGAGGTCGGTCACTCGCGGCAGCAGCTTGTCGCCTCCCATGCCGATCAGGGGACGGATCGTCGCGAACGGCACCGTGCGGCCGCTCTCGCGCAGCACGTCGACCCACGCCTGCGCGTGCTGGTCATTGCTGTCGACCAGCGTGCCATCGACGTCGAGGAGGATGTGGGTCGACGGGGATGCGAGCGGTGCAGGGTGCGCCGGCATGAGGGCCAGATCCACGCCATGCGCACCCGCGGCGCGCCGCGCACGCTGCCGCGCCGCTGGCCGCCGCACGGAACGTGCGATGGAGCGTCGCGCGGCTCCGTCATGCCCGATGACACCCTCCACCCACGAGCGCCTCGCATGTGCCGGCATCAGCGCCTCCATCACCCCACGACCACCGGTCGCGCCCGCCTCGTGCTCTGCTCCGCCCTCGTGAGCGCCTGCGCGCTCTCGCGCGAGCCGGCGCGGGTGGATCCATATGCGGCGGCCGACAGCGCCGGCGCCCGGCAGCACGGCAGCGTCGTCGCTCCGTCGTCGGCGCCGCAGAGCGGGGTGTGGACGACCAGCGCGGCGGCGCTGCGCGCCCGCACCGACACGGTGGCCGCCTTCGCGCCGGGGCGCTTGCTGTCGCTCGCGCCTGCGCGCGCGGTGCCGCTCATCGCCGCCATCGAGGAGCCGCTCGCCACCTCCAGCGATGCCCAGCTGCGTGCCCTGGCCGGCGACCTCGCGATGCTGCGGCTGCTGCTCCGTGCGCGCGACAGCGACGGCGTCGCGATCGCCACCGTGCTCGAGCGCCTCGCGCCCAAGGTGCAGGCGGTGAGCGCGCGGAACGATGCGCTGTCACCGACGCTGCGCTCGATCGGCGACGAGCTCACCCGCGCCGCGTCGGCGCTGCGCACGCGCCGCTGACGCACGTCGGCGGAGCGAACGCGCAGCCCCGCGGCGAGCGACGTGCCCGGCGCACTCGCACGCGTGTCACGATGCCGCATCGAACGAGTCCGGCCCTTGCTCTGTGGAGCAGCGACCCGCGTCGCGCACGTTCGCTCGCGCGCGGCGCCTGATGCGTTCACGAAGCGGGAGGATTGCGACGATGATGATGCGGTCAGCGGCAGCACGACTGGTCGGTACGGCACTCGCCCTCGGCGTGGCCGGTGCGGCCCACGCGCAGGGTGCGACGAACAGCGGCACGGGGATGCCCCGATCCGACGTGGGCGGTGTCGCCATCGGGGTGTTCGGTGGCGGGACCTTTCCGGTCGGCACCACGGGCGACCTCGCTCCCACGGGGTGGAATGCCGGCGGATACGTGGACATCGGCCGCTCGGTGGGACCATTCGGCGTGCGGCTCGAGGGCGCCTACCATGGCTTCGGTCGTGGTGACGTGATCGACAACGCCAACGGCAACACGAACGTCAGCTTCTCGAATCGCTACAGCATCGCGCACGCGG
This sequence comes from Gemmatimonadaceae bacterium, assembly GCA_025453855.1. GTDB lineage: Bacteria > Gemmatimonadota > Gemmatimonadetes > Gemmatimonadales > Gemmatimonadaceae > JALOPO01. The sequence goes on along the minus strand of JALOPO010000375.1, from coordinate 952 downwards.
CCGCCAATCTCGTGGTCGGCATCCCCGCCAACTTCGCCGGCTTCCGCCCCTACGCCACCGGCGGCGCGGGCGCCTACTTCCTCCGCAATGCGCCGCAGTGCGCGCTCGGCGGGCGCGTCTGCCCGGGCGGCGACGTGCGTCTCACGAACAGCAGCGACTGGCGCTTCGGCCTGAACGGTGGCGTCGGGGCCGAGTTCGGCATCGGGAGCTACTCGGCCTTCATCGATGCGCGCTACCATCATGCCTTCCGCAGCCTCGACGACCTCGACTGCCTGCAGGACGGGAATTGCGGCCGTCGCTCGCCCGCGCAGTACATCCCGGTGAGCGCGGGGCTGATCTTCCGCTTCAAGTGAGGGCGCGCGGCGACGCTCGCCACGCTGTGCGGGCGTCGCCGCACGATCGTCGCTTGACGACGCGAGCGCGACGGGCTAGGCTACGATCACAATCGAAGCCCGTGGTCATTTGCCGCTGCTTGCCGCCACGCTAAACAAGGTGCTAAATCGCGATGTGCGCCCGGCGGCCCTCCGTCGGGCGCGTTTCGTTCCCGGTCATGGAGTCTCCGTGTCGGTTCGCGTGTCCGCACCCTGTCCCGCCTGTCGGTGTCGCTCGTGGCGATGTGTCGCCCACGGGGGAGGGGTGATCGTGCGCGCGTCGTGCATGTGAGAGCCCGGTCCCTCCCCCGTGCGAGGCGACCGGGCTTCGTCGTTCCCACCGCAGCCGACCCTCATCGCTGGAGCGCCTCGTCATGCCCGCCATCACGCGCCCGATCGCCATCCTGCACGAGCACCCCGACTGGTTCCGTCCCCTCTTCCGCGTGCTCGAGGCGCGCGGCATCCCGTACGTGCGGCTCGACGCCGCGGCGCTGGCCTTCGATCCCGCCGCCACCGAGCTCCCGTGGTCGCTGGTCGTGAACCGCGCATCGCCGTCGGCGTACCTGCGCGGCCACGCGTCG
>JALOPO010000374.1 GCA_025453855.1 Gemmatimonadaceae bacterium | reverse complement strand
GGCGATGCGGCGCCTGAATACGACATGAACGCCGGGCGTTGCGGTTCGTAGCTTCCATCGTCCCCTGCTTGGTCGCGGTGGAGCGCCCCCACCCGGTCCCGGGTCCCGTCTAGCCCGGGCAGGCGTTCCACGACCGGCTCGGACGGAGGAGTCACCGTGCATCCCGAACTGATCGAACTCCAGGCGCTCGCTGCAGGCATCCTCGACCCCGCGCGCCAGCGGGCCGTCGACGAGCACCTGGGCAGCTGCGCCGATTGCGCCCGCAAGTACGTGGAGGTCTTCCTCGTTCGCCCGGGGAATGCCAAGCACCACACGGGGCAGATGCCGAAGCCCGAGGTGACGATCGCGGCCCCGGTCGCGGCACCGGCGATCCCGGTCGCGCCGGTCGACTCGCCGGCCCCATCGCCCGTGTTCACGGTGAGCGCGCCCAGCCCGGTCATGGCGCCGGCGGTCGCGGTGGCCGCCGCGCGCCCGGCCTCGCCCTCGCCGGCGCGGGTCGAGACGGTGGTCACGCTCCGCTCGGGCAACACGCCCACGGTGGAGCTGCACGCCCTCCCCGACGCCGCACCGGACGCGGGGCGCTACGGGACGACCGGCGAGACGCCGAGCCCCGTCCGCTCGCTGGGTGCGCCCGAGCCGATCGTCGACGATGGCATGTACGCCCCCGCGCCGCCGACGGCGCGCCCGGTCACGGCGGCGCCGGCGGCCGATACGCTCGACGAGGCGATGGGGCCGCAGCCGACGCTGGCCGAGGCGCTCACGCGCCTGCGCTCGTCGGGGATGACGCACATGGCCAAGTCGCTCACGCCGGTCACGGCGCAGGCCGCGGTCGGCGCATCCGTCTCGCCGATCGGCGCCGCCCCGTCGGCCATGGCGCCGAAGAACCGCATGCTGATGATCGCGGCCGCGGTGGCCGTGGTGGTGATCGGTGGCGGCGCGGTGGCCTACCGCGGCATGGTGAGCGCCGCGCGCGCAGCGGCCACCGAGGCGGCAGCGGCGGCACGCACCGCGTCGCCCGCGCCGGTGGCGAGCGCGCCGGCGCCAGTGGTCGCGACGCCCACCGTGCCCCCGGCGTCGCCCGCGACCGGCACCCGCACCACGCCCCCCCCGGGCGCCGCGACCGCCGCACCGACCGCGGTGGCGACCGCGAAGGAGACGCGCCGCGAGGCCGAGCGCACGGAGCGGCCGAAGGGGCGCGACGAGGAGCGCGCGAAGGAGACGCCGACGAAGCAGACCGCGTCGGCCGCGCTTCCGACGATCGCGCTCCCCGACGTGAGCGGCGCCGTCGACAACGACGCGAGCGTCGATCGCCTGAGCGGGCGCAATGCCTCGCGCGCGGCGGCGTCGGACCTGCAGAAGAGCGCCGGCTGGGCGACGTCGCGGACGAGCAAGCCGTGACCATCGCGCCGCCACGCGCGGCGCACTGACTCGCACGCACCGGGGCCCGCGATGCACGATGCATCGCGGGCCCCGGTGCGTGCGGCCACACCCCTGCAGCGCCCGGCGCCGTCCTGCGCCGCGATGCCGAGTGCGCAGTGACGTGCCAGCGGTGCGCGACGCCGATCACGCGCCGCGCAACCACCGCCCTGTGGCCTGCTCGGCCGCGACGAACAACGCGCCGCGCGTGACGATGCACTCGCCCACCGCGACGAGCGCGGCGTCGCGCTGCGACGCGAACGTGCCATGCGCACGGTCGATTCGGTGATCGCAGGGGCCGCATCCACGACGGTGCCCACGTCGGTGCCGCCGCCGCTGCACGCGATGACGGCGATGGTGAGCATGGTGTGCGCGTGGCGCGCGAGGAGGAACGCGCGGCGCTCCCTCCCCGTACGGCAGTGGCGTGCGAGGCGGCGGTGGCACCGCCGTGGCCCGCTCACTCCACGTAGCCGCGACTCCGCAGGAAGCGCGCGATCTCGTGCTGGTCGACGATCACGTCGATCGTGCGCGGCGCGAGCCCGGTGCGCACGAGGACCCCGCTCCCCGCCCCGGTGGCCACGACCACCGCGTCGGTGGTGAGGCAGACGGCGCTCGCGTCCTCGGGGAGCTGCTGCAGGCTGCCGCTGAAGAGCGTGCGCCGCGCCGCGTCGCCGTCCGAACCGTCGGCGAGCCAGGTGGCGCCGGTGAGTACCACGACGTCGTTGCGGCCGCGTGCGAAGTCGGGCGCGTCGTGCGTCACGCCGGCATCGTCGAGGGGCGCGGTGACCGGCTCGGCGCGCAGGCGGCTGGCGTCGAGCCCGTCCTCCACATGCGCCTCGTCGGGCGCGATGCGGACGGACCGGCCATCGGCGAGACGCACCGTGAGTGCGGCGGGTGCGATGGCGTACGCCGCCCACGGGTCGCGCAGGAGGCGGAGTGCCTCGATCGTCTCGTCGGTGGCCTGGAACTGGTAGTGACGCATGCGTGGCGGGCAGCCGTCGCAGCGGCGCGGCAGGGCACCGGCTCGCGCGACGTGGACGCGACGAAGATGCGATGCACGCACGCCGTGCGTCAGCGGTGCCGGCCCGGTGCACGTCGCGCCGCGCAGCCGATGGCGGGCACCGATCGCAGGCACGCGCGCCGCACGCCCATCGGTCGACCCTGGCGCCCGCGTAACGCGCGATCCCCTTCACGCCGTGCCGCTCGCGACGTCACGTCAGGGAGCGCCCCGCGATGCCGAGCGCCTCGCGTACCGCGGTGCGCAACGCGAGATCGTCCTCCACGACGAGGACGGTCGAGGTCGCGGTCGTCATCGGCTCAGGATGAACAGCTGAGCGCGGACGCGCCATCCCCCGACGGCAGGAGCAGGTCGTCGTCGCCGTCACGTTCCGTGAACGGGTCGGCGTACGCCGTCACGAGGCGTGCCACCTCGGCCATGTCGCCCGACTCGGCCTGCTCGATGGCGCGCTGCAGGGCGCCGGTGCGCGGCACCAGTCGCGGGTTCACGCGCTGCATGGCCGCGCTGCGCACGGTGTCGTCGCTCGACTCGGCGCGGAGCTGCGCGCGGTACCCCTGGAGCCAGCGGTCGAAGGCCTCGGGGTGCGGAAACTCGTCG
>JALOPO010000373.1 GCA_025453855.1 Gemmatimonadaceae bacterium | reverse complement strand
AGGTACCCGCTCCCCGTTGGGTGCGGGCCCCACCCGTCGTGTCGTCCCCCGCCGCCGTTCCCACCCGCACGTGCGCGACCGCTCCATCCCTCGCACCTGGCAGCACGCCGCCCTCGTCGGGTGGTGGTCGCTCGCGCTCGTCCTCGTGGCGGTCGCGCGCGGGCACCTCTTCGCGCCGCTCTCCCTGGCGGCGCGCGTCGCGTGTCAGGTGGCGGGTGTGCTCGTGGCGCTGGGCGGCGTGACGCTGCTCGTGCGCTGCACGGTGCGCGAGGCGACGCGCCGTCGGGTCGGCACGGTCGCGGCGGCCATGGCCCCGGTGTGCGCACTGTTCGCCATCGACACCGATGGCGTGCGCTCCGTGGCCTTCGTGCTGGCGGCGGTCTGCGTGCTCGGCACGATCGTGGCGCTCGGCGCGCGCGCGACGTGGATCGGCACCGCGGCGCTGGTGCTGGTGAGCACGCTCGGACTGGCGTTGCGTGGCGACGCGGTGCCGATGGCGGACATCGCGTACGCGCTCGCCATCGTCGGCGCGGTGACGGTGCTGCCGGCGGTGTCGATGCTGCGGTCGGCGGAGCGGGAGACGGTGCGCATGCTCGAGGAGCTGCCGTCGTTCGGCGTGACCGCGACGAGCGCCGGTGGTGATGCGGTGACGGGTGGCGTGCGCGAGCGCGACGGGCACGACCTGCGCATGGAGGCCGACGCGCTCGGTCGCTACCTGCGGCAGGTGCGAGACACGCTCGGCGCGAGCGACGCCGTCTTCTGGCGGGCGCCGGTGCCCGGCGGCGCACTCGCGCCGCAGGCACGCGCCACCGGCGAGGCGCGCCGGTTGCGCGACGACGTGCGCCTCGGCCGCGACCTCGCGCCGGTGCTGCAGGCGTCGCGCGTGGCGCTCCTCGATCGGGGGGCACAGGGGATGCTGGCCGCGGTCGCCGTCCCCGGCGCCGCCGGATCGATCGGCGTGCTCAGCCTGCACGAGCCGCGCGCGGCGATGGGCTCCGAGCTCCTCTCGCGCTGGCTGCCGCGCTTCTCGGACAACCTGGGGCTCCTGGTGCAGCTGCTCGAGACGCAGGCCGAGTACTCGCGGCAGACGCGCCAGAGCGCGGCGGTGCTCGACGCCTCGCAGCAGTTCCAGAAGCATCGCGACGAGGAGGCGCTGCGGCAGGTGGTGGTCGACTCCGCCCTGCGCGTCACCGGTGGCGCGCGCGCGGCGCTGGTGCGCTGGACCGAGGAGACCGACAGTGGCGTGGTGACGAACGTGACCGCGGGCCACCACCTCGTGCGGGGCGTCGGCATCGGGCGCGATTCGCTCGTCGCGCAGCTCTGCCGCGCGGGGCTCCCCCAGGTGTGGGAGGACGCGCGTCGGGTGGAGGAGACGGCGCCGGTCTACGCGGCGCTGCGGCCGGTGGTCGACGTGGAGTCGCTGGCGGTGATCCCGCTGCGGCAGGCCAATCGCACCACGGGGGCCATCGTGGTCGAGGGGCACGGCGTGGGCGACGTGCTGGTGCGCGAGGTGCGCAACCTGCGGCTGCTGGCGACGATCGCGGCCGAGAGCCTGGAGACGGTGCGGCACATCGAGCAGGCGCAGCGGCGCGCGAACACCGACGCGCTGACGGGGCTCCTCAATCGCGGCGCGTTCGACGATGCGCTGCGTCGCGAGATCGCCGAGGCCGATCGGTACGGGCGTCCGGTGGGGCTGATCGTCTGCGACGTCGACCACTTCAAGCGCGTCAACGACCTGTTCGGCCACGACGCGGGCGACGAGGTGCTGAAGGCGGTCGCGACGTCGCTCACGGCGGGGGTGCGCGACATCGACCTGGTGGCGCGCTACGGTGGCGAGGAGCTGGTGGTGCTGCTCGTGCAGAGCGACCTGGCGCACACGTGGGAGGTGGCGGACCGGCTGCGGGCCGCGATCGAGGGGCGCACGATCCCGGTGGGCGACCAGCTGCTGCGTGTGACCGCCTCGTTCGGGGTGGCGGCGTACCCGGAGACGGCGCACCTGGGCGACGAGCTCTTCCCGGCGGCCGATCGGGCGCTCTACGAGGCCAAGCGCGAGGGGCGGAACTGCGTGCGCTTCGCCCGTCCGCTCTCGCTGCCGCTGGAAGGCGCCGAGGGGGACGAGCGGCCCGACTACCTGCCGCCGACCGATCCGCCGACGTTCTGAGCGTGTGGTTCGTGCGGTGGCGGCGTGGGCGAACCGCGCGGCGCGACGGGGGTAGGATGGGCGTCGGCTGCCGCGGGTGTTGGACCGGGGCGCGCCGACGGATAGACTTGCAGGACTCTCGGGGGCGACCTGGCTTCGACGGGAGTGAGGAATTCGCGGTAGCGTGCCCAGGATCTCGGGGCCCTGGTAAAATCCCTCGGGAAAATCCAACTGCCAACACCAACTTGGCCCTCGCCGCGTAAGGCTTAAGCCTTACGCCGCGGGTGCGCCCGATGGAGCCCGCCCGGGGCGCTGTCAGGCGTATCGCAAAACCGGGATAGGGTGACGCTGCGCCGGCCGGCGGCTGGCCAGCGACGGGAGACCTCAATCGGCGGGATACGCACGTAGAAGCCGTGATGGACGCACTTTCGGACCGGGGTTCGATTCCCCGCGCCTCCACTCGAACGGGGTCCGGCCAGCGATGGCCGGGCCCCGTTCGGCTTGTGCGGGCCACGCCGGCCGCCAGCTTGGTGCACGATCGGCGCCGCCCATCCGCCTCCTCGCTCCCGCGCATGCCTCCTCGTCGCTCCGCCACGCCCCCGGCCGACTTCGCCGGCTTCCCGCCCGACGCGCTGCGCTTCCTGCGCGACCTGGCCGCGCACAACGATCGCACCTGGTTCGAGGCCAACCGGCCCCGCTACGAGCAGCACCTGCGCGAACCGATGGCCGCGCTGGTCGACGAGATGGATGCGCGCTTGGCCGGCTTCGCGCCCGAGATCATCGGCACGCGCAAGCAGTCGATGTTCCGCATCCATCGCGACGTGCGCTTCAGCAAGGACAAGTCGCCGTACAAGACGAACGCCGCCTGCTGGTTCTTCCATCGCGATTCGCGCGGCACGGGGCAGGAGGCGGTGCACGGCGGGGCCGGCTTCTACTACCAGCTGCAGCCGCGCAACTGTTTCGCGGGCGGCGGCGTGTGGATGCCGCCGATGCCGGGACTGAAGCGGATCCGCGCGGCGCTCACGGTCGGCCACGAGGAGTTCGCGTCGATCGTGACGGCGCGCCGGTTCACGGCGCGTTTCGGCGCGCTCGATGCGGAGGCGATGCTGGTGCGCACGCCACGCGGCGTGGCCCCCGACCATCCGGCGGCGCCGTGGCTCCGCTACCAGAGCTTCACCGCGGGGTGCCAGCTCACGCACCCGGAGGCGACGGCGGCCACGCTCCCGGCCACGCTGGAGACGATCTTCCGCGAGCTCCTCCCGTTCGTGCGCTGGCTGAACGGCGCGCTCGGCTTCGCGCCGGCGACGCGGCGGTGAGGTCGGGGCCCGTGGCCGCGCGTGACGCCTGCGAGCGGTGCGCGACGGGATCGCCTCGCGACCGGATGGTGCGGTGATGTCCCGCGCCGCGGCCATGCTCGTGCTGCTCGTGGCAGCGCCCGGCATGCTCGCGGCGCAACGGTTGCGCGTGCGCGTCATCGATGCGACCACGGGGACCGGCGTGGTGGGCGCGTTGGTGGCCGCGGTCGACAGCAGCGGGCAGGTGGTCGGCGAGGGGCTCTCGCAGCGTGCCGGCGAGCGCGTGGTGCCGCTCCCGGCGGCAGGGCGCTACCGGTTGCGTGTGCGGCGCATCGGGACGCAGCCCTACCTCGGCGAGGCGATCCGCGTGGGGACCGGCGAGACGCGCGACCTGCTGGTGGAGCTGCACGCGCGCGGCCAGCGGCTGTCGACGGTACGCGTGACGCGCGACGCGGTGTGCGGGCGCGCGCCGGACGGCGACACGCGACTCGCCGAACTCTTCGAGCAGCTCGCGACCGCCCTGGATGCCACGGCGCTCTCGCGCGCCGACACGATGGCGCAGCAGAGGCTCCTCGTGCGCGAGGTGGAGCGCGAACTGGGAGCGCAGGGGTCGCTCGTGGCGCAGCGCGTGACGCGCGAGGGGCGCGGCACGGGACGTTCGTTCGTGGCGGTGCCGGCCGAACGGCTCGAGCAGGAGGGCTTCGTGATCCGGGAGCGCGACGGCGGCTTCCGCTTCTTCGCCCCCGACGAACGCGTGCTCACCAGCGACGCGTTCGCGCGCACGCACTGCTTCGCGCTCGTGCCCGACGACAGCGCCGGGCTGCAGGGAGTGCGCTTCCGCCCGGCGCCGGGGCGCCGGCGCCCCGACATCGAGGGCGTCGCGTGGATCGATTCGGCCAGCGGCGAACCGCGGCGTCTCGACTTCGCGTACGTCTTTCCGCGCGCGCTCCTCCCGGTGCGCGCCCCGCGCGCGGGGGGCGAGGTGCACTTCGAGCGGCTGCTCGACGGCTCGTGGTACCTGCCGCAGTGGCTCATCCGCATGCCGCTCTTCGGCGAGACCGACCAGGGGACGAAGGTGGTCATCGCGGGCTACCTCGAGGTCGGCGGCTACGCGGCGCCGATCGACGCGGCGCGCTCGCGCGTGGGCACGGTGCTGCCGCCGCTGCGCGGCGTGACGATCCTGGCGCGGGTCGTCGACGAGCAGGGCATCCCGGTGCACGACGCGATGATCTCGCGCGACTCGACCGCCGGCGCGGTGCGCACCGACACGGCCGGCATGGCGCGCCTCCTCCTCCCCGACACGGGGACGGTGACGGTGCACGTGCGTCGCGTGGGCGTGCGCGCGGTGGACACGACGCTTGCGATCACGCAGCCGGGCGCGCAGCCGCTCGCGATCGTCGCCCGACGCGTGCAGCAGCTGGCCGCGGTGGGCGTCACCGCGCGCACGCTGCTCGAGACGGTCGGCTTCACGCGTCGGCGCACGCTGGGCAGCGGCTGGTTCATGGACAGCACCGCGATCCGGCGGCGCAATGCGCTGAGCGCGCTCACGCTCGTGGTGGGGATGCCGGGCATCGAGCTGATGCGCGTCCCCTCGGACGTGGAGCCCCCGACCGACGACGGCGAGTTCCGGCAGCAGTGGGTGCCCGGAACGACGATCCCGGTGATGCGCACGAGTGCGAACACCCCGTGGGGCGCCCGCGTGTGCCTCCCGCTGCTGGTCGTCAACGGGCGCCTGACGACGCCGGCCGAGTTGCAGGCGCTCCAGGCTGGCGACGTCGTCGCACTCGAGCTCTACCAGCGGCCGACGCAGGTGCCGATGGAGTATCGGCGCATGAAGGTCTACGACACGTGCGGGGCGGTGCTCTTCTGGACGTCGGCACAGCGGTAGCCCGCCTCGGCAGCGCGCAGCCCGTTGACGCGGCCGCGCGACCGGGCGCAGCTTCAACGGGTGACGTCGGTGCACCCAGCCCGGGTCACGCGGCACCACCTGCTCCGGAGGGCCCGGCATGCCTCCCCACATGCCGCGCTGGTTCAGGCGACGATGCATCGCCGTCCTGTTGCTCGCGCTCGCGGCACGCGCACTGCCAGCGCAGCAGCTCCGC
>JALOPO010000372.1 GCA_025453855.1 Gemmatimonadaceae bacterium | reverse complement strand
CTGGGGCTGGTGCTGTTCAGCGCGCAGCAGTTCCGCAGCCAGGTGCATCGACGCGTGGTGGGGAACGCGGGGACGGCGGTGTACGGGCGCATGGACGGCGACGAGCTGGCGACGGCGGGGTACGCGGTGCTGAGCCCGGCGGTGCGCACGCGGCTCTCGACGCTCGACAAGGGGCAGCTGATGGTGCGCCACCCGCACTTCGCGCAGCCGGTCTTCGTGCGCTTCCCGCGGCCGTGCACGATGAGCGGGCGGCAGGGGGCCGAGGCCTTTCCGCCGGCGCCGGTCGAGGAGGTCGAGGTGGCGCTGCTCCGCCGCCTCCGGCGGCTCGACCCGTCGCTCGATCTGGCGTGGTTCCGCACGGTCGTCGCACTCGCCGAGGAGGCCGAGGTCGTGCGCGCGGTGCGGGCGGCGGAGCGCGAGCGCCCGGCCGACGTGAAGGGGTTCATCCGGCAGCAGTTCCGGCGCCACGTCGCCGGCCGCCCGTCGGCGGCGCCGGTCGCCCCGCCGCCGCTCGCCGCCCCGCCGCCCGACGACCCGTACGGCTTCTGACGGGGCGGGCGGGGCGCCCGCCCGCCGTTCGCCCCGAAGACATCCCGGCACCCGCTATCTTCACGCATGCGCGTCGCCCACCTCGCCGATCTCCACATCGGCTTCCGCCAGTACGTCCGCACCGCACCGGGCGGGATGAACCAGCGCGAGGTGGACGTGGGACGGGCCGTGGCGCGCGCGATCGACGCCGTGCTCGCCGAGCGCCCCGACGCGGTGGTGGTCGCGGGCGACGTGTTCCATCAGGTGCGCCCGAGCAATCCGGCGATCGTCTTCGCGGTGCAGCAGTTCCTGAAGCTGCGCACCGGGCTCGGGCCCGACGTGCCGATCGTCGTGATCGCGGGGAACCACGACCTGCCGCGTGCCGCCGAGAGCGGGTGCATCCTGCGCGTCTTGCGCGTCCTCGGCATCACGGTGGTCGATGCCGCGCCGGAACGCGTGCAGCTGCCGGCGCTCGGCCTCTCGATCCTCGCCGTGCCCGACCAGCTGGGCGCGCCGCTCCCGCGGCTCGCGCCCGACCCCGAGGCGCGCTGGAACCTGCTCTGCATCCATGGCGAGGTGCCGGGGCTCCTGCCCCCCGATCGCGCCGACGGCGAGCGCCCGGTGCGCGAGCTGCCGATGGAGGAGCTCGAGCGCGCCGGGTGGGACTACGTCGCGCTCGGCCACTACCACGTGCATCGCCAGGTCGGGCCGACGATGTGGTACGCGGGGGCGCTCGAGTACACGAGCAGCAACCCGTGGGGCGAGCTCGCCGACGAGCGGCGGTTGCGCCAGCCCGGCAAGGGGTTCGTGATCCACGATCTCGCCGACGGCTCGCACCGCTTCGTGCCGATCGCCGGGGACCGCCGGTTGCTCGATCTCGAGCCGATCGAGGCCGGGGGGCTGGCGCCGGTGGAGGTCGATGCGCGGCTCGCGGCGCGCGTCGCGGCGGTGCCGGGCGGGATCGAGGACGCGGTGGTGCGACTGCGCGTGCTCGACATCCCGCGCGTCGTGGCGCGCGACCTCGACCAGAAGCAGCTGCAGGCGTGGAAGCGCGCCGCGCTGCACTTCCAGGTCGACACGCGCCGCCCCGAACTGATCGCGGTGCGGAGCGGCTCCGGATCGCTGACGGGGCGTCCGTCGCTCCAGGACCTCGTGCGCGACAAGCTGCGCACGCGGCTCCTGCCGGGCGGCATCGATCGCGAGCTGTTCCTGTCGCGCGGGCTCGAGTACCTGCGCGCGCTCGACGGCGCCGTCGCGGAGCCGACCGAGCTCCTCGCCCCCGGGCCGGACGGTGCCGCGTGAGACTGCGCTCGCTCGCGCTCCAGAACTTCCGGCAGCACGCCGACACGCGGCTCGTCTTCGAGGACGGGCTGACGGGGATCATCGGCCCGAACGGCGCCGGCAAGTCGACGATCCTCGAGGCGATCGCGTGGTCGCTCTACGGCGCGCCGGCGGCGCGCGGGGCGAAGGACGGGATCAAGTGGCACGGCGCCTCGGCGCGCGCGAGCGTGAAGGTGGAGCTCGTCTTCGAGCTCGGGCGCCACACCTACCGCGTGGTGCGCGGGCTCACGCAGGCCGACGGCGCGGCGGCGCCGATCGCCAACTCGTCGACGGCCGTGACGGCGCAGCTCACGCAGCGCCTCGGCATGCAGCGCGACGAGTTCTTCAACACCTATTTCACCGGGCAGAAGGAGCTCGCCGCGATGGCGAGTCTCGGCCCGGTGGACCGCGGCAACTGGCGCTCGACCCGGCGGCGGTGGCGGCGGAGGTGCAGGGGGCCGAGGCGCTGCTCGCCGAGCGGACGCGCGTGCGTGACGGGGCGGCGGCGGAGCACGCCGACGCGCAGGCGATGCTCGCCGCCGCGGCGCCGGCGTGGCAGGCGGCCGAGGCGGCGCGGGAGCAGGACGCGCGGCTGCGCGTCGCGCTCGCGCAGGCCGAAGGCGCGGTGCAGCGGACGCGCGAGGACCTCGAGCGAGCCGAGGCGGCGGTCGGCGAGGCGGAGCGGATCGCGGCGTCGCTCGATGCCGTGCTCGCGGACCTCGCGCCGCTGGCGGCGCTGCGCCACGAGCTCGCGGCGCTCGAGGAGGCGTCGCGCGCCGCCGCGCGCGCCACGGGGCTCCGGCAGCAGGTCGCGAGTCTCGCGGCCGACCAGCAGCGCGATGTCGAGCGGCTCGCGCAGCTCGAGACCGCGCCGCGCCTCCTCGAGGAGACGCGGACGCAGCTCGGCGCCGCGCGGGTCGCGCAGCAGGCGGCGCGCGAGAAGGCCGATGCCGCGCGCGGCATCTGGCTCCGCGACCGGCAGGAGGCCGAGACGCGCCGCGAGGAGCGCGCCACGCAGTGGCGCGAGACCAAGGACCAGCGCGACCAGATCGCGCGCCTCGGCGCCGAGGCGCCGTGCCCCGTCTGCGCCCGGCCGCTCGGCGAGAAGTGCGCGGCGATGCTCGAGGAGCTCGACGATCGTCTCGCGACGCTCAAGGTCGACGGCACCTTCTTCAAGCAGCGCGTCGAGCAGCTGAAGGCGGAGCCGACCGACGTGCTCGGCGCCGAGCAGGCGGCGCGCGACGCCGACGAGCTGGTGCGCACGCTCGAGCGGCGCGAGGCGCGCTGCGAGCAGGCGGTGCACGAACGCGACCGGCTCGTGCCGCTCGTCGCGGAGCGGGCGACGCAGCTCGCGGCGGCCGAGGCGGCGCTGGCGGCGAGCGGCGCGCCGTACGACGCGACGCGTCACGCGACCGTGCAGGGCGAGGTCGCGCGACTCGCGGCTGTCGAGCTGCGGAGCGCGGCCGAGCGGGCGATCGCCGGCGAGCTGCCGGCGCGCCGCACCGCGCGCGATGCGGCGGCGACGACGCTCGTGGCGGCGCGCGGCGAGGAGGCGACCGCCCGCGACGCGGTCGCGCGCCACGGCTTCGCCGGCCCGGTGCACGAGGCGGCGCGGCTCCAGTTCCAGACGGCGCAGCAGCGTGCGGCCGACGCCGACGTCGCGCGGGCGCGCGCCGAGGGCGAGGTCAGCGCCGCCGCCACCGCGCTCGCCGCCGCGCGCGTGCGCCAGGCGCAGGTCGAGCGCGACGCCGAACGCCGTCGCCTGCTGCGCGCCGATCGCATGCTGCACGAGGAGCTCGACAAGGCGTACGGCGAGCTCCGCGAGGAGCTCAACGCCCGCATGCGCCCCGAACTGGGCGAGCTCGCCAGCGTCTTCCTCACCGATCTCACCGACGACCGCTACGGCGAGTTCGAGCTCGACGACCAGTACCGGATCATCCTGCTCGAGAACGGCGTGCCGAAGCCGGTCATCTCCGGCGGCGAGGAGGACGTGGCCAACCTCGCGCTCCGCCTCGCCGTCTCGCAGCTCATCGCCGAACGCAGCGGGCAGCCCTTCTCGCTCCTCGTCCTCGACGAGGTCTTCGGGTCGCTCGACGACGTGCGCCGCTCCAACGTGGTGGAGCTGCTGCGTCGCCTCCAGGACCGTTTCGCCCAGGTCATCGTGATCACCCACATCGACGCGGTCCGCGACGGCCTCGATCGCGTGCTCGAGGTCCGCTACGACGAGACGCGCGGCTGCAGCACGGTGGCCGGCGCCGACGGCGTCCCCCTCGACGCGGGCGACGCCCCGCTCCCTCTCGCCGCGGGCGCCTGACGATGGCCACCCTCCGCACCTGGCGCACCGAGACGGTCGCCGAGCATCCCGAGCGCATCACCGCCGGCGACATCCCGGCGCTCAACACCGTCTTCTCCGACGCCTTCTCGGAGCGCTACCGCAAGGACGGCATGGTGGGGGTGCGCGTGCCGCACCTCAATCCGCTGATCTGGCGCTACGCGATCGAGGGGGCGGGCAACGGCGCGATGCTCTGGCGCACGGAGCGCGGCGCGATCGCGGCGTTCAACATCGCGCACCGCAGCGGCCGCGAGGGGTGGATGGGCCCGCTCGCCGTGCTCCCCGAACTCCAGACGCGCGGCCTCGGGCGCACGATCGTGCAGGCGGGATGCGATCACCTGCGCGGCGAGGGGTGTGCGACGATCGGGCTCGAGACGATGCCGCGCACGATGGACAACATCGGCTTCTATTCGCGGCAGGGGTTCCTGCCGGGGCCCCTGACGGTGACGCTCACGCTCGACGCGGCGGCGACGGCGGGCGAGGCGGCGCCGGTGCTGCTCGGCCGGCTGCCGGCGGGCGAGCGCGACGACGCGGTGGCCGAGTGTGCGGCGCTGGTCGCCGCGCTGCGCCCGGGCTGGGACTGGTCGCGCGAGATGCGGCTCACCGACGCCCTCACGCTCGGCGACACGGTGCTGCTGCATCGCGGGTCGACGCTGGTGGCGTTCGCCCTCTGCCACTCGGCACCGCTCGTGGAGGGGCGTCCGCGCGAGGAGCTGCGGATCCTCAAGCTCGCCGCCCGCAGCGACGCCGATGCCGAGGCGCTCCTCCCGCTGCTCGGTGAGTATGCGCGACGCGCCGGGACGCGCCGCGTCGCGATCCGCGTGCAGGGCGACGCGACGCGGTGCTACGGCGCGCTCGTGGCGCGCGGTGCCCGCGTGCGCTGGACCGACCTGCGCATGGCGCTCGCGTCGCACCCCGAGCCGGCGCAGCCGGCCGACGGGGTGCTCCTGTCGAACTGGGAGATCTGAGGCGCCCGGCCGGGCGCAAGGTGTTGACGGCCCCCGCGCCCCTCCCTAGCGTACGAGCACGGACCGATTCGTCGGAACGGGGAGGCTTAATTTTTGAGCCGATAAGTCCTTCGGTGAGACCCGACAAGTCGTGCTGACGTCATGCCCCAGTGCGGGGAAGGCG